>NZ_SPHN01000004.1:49491-216864 GCF_005844145.1 Enterococcus sp. BSD2780061688st2 D3 | reverse complement strand
GATTTAGAATAACGAGGCAGTTACGGTATCAAACAAATGAGTTACCTGTAGTGGCTAACTTAAACTTGAAATTTACGGATTTCAAAAAAAGTAAAATTTATAGCTGGTCTTTTTTCATTGATTACTATTACAGGAAGTTTGACTCCAACAGTTTCAACTTTTGCGGAGGAAAAATTTCCAGTCCCACCTGTTAGTAATCCATATGGTTCGAATGATGAAACTTATGTTTTGGATGAAAATAACGAAAATTATAACAAAGCAGTAGAATATTTAGAAAAGAATGGAAACAGTACAACTGTAGAATATTTCAAAGACTATTTTTACGGGAAAACTGTAACTCTACATAATCAGGATAAGTTAATGGATGGTTATTTATAATTTTTAAGTACAGGCCACAAGGAAGGATTGCATTAGAATCAATCATTGGTATTGTTGGGGGTGCAATAGCAATTGTTTCGGGAATATATAATGCTAGAAGATATGCAGCTAAACAGTGTGTGTCTCGAGGAATACTTAGTAAAAAAAGTTATAAGCCCAATGGTGGTTGGATCATGACAGGAATTATTGCTACTTTTGGCTTACCCGCAGCACTAGGTTTTGATGATTACATGTACGATAGATGGAAAAAGGAATGGAGTATAGATGAGTATATTTAGAGAGTTTTTCAGGTTCATTGTTTTACATTATGATTTTATTGCGATACTTTTATTGTCTTTTGTCGGAATATCTTTATCTATCAAGGTATCAAATCAACAGGCAGAAATTAAAGATTTACAAAAAGAAATTTATGAAATGAAACTTTACAAAAATACGAATACTAACAAAGATTGAACTCTTCTAAATTTGAAGTTGTTTATTTTGTATGAAAAAGTCTAAAAGAGCATGGGACAAAAGTAAGGAACCTTTTTGTCTCATTCTTTAAAAATGAATAAACGGTGGGAGCAGAAGCAACTTCGTCGGAAATAAGCCGAAATTCTCGGAGTTAAACACTTCTGTCTCAGCCTTTTTTTTGTTTTGAGTAACAACTGCTATGTAGGCAGGATTGGAGCAATGATTATCATTAAAATGGAAAAGCATGCGTAATTTTATGATCTTACGGAACGTGTTAATACACGAATATTGTTATAAGCGTAGAAGTGCAACAAACACAATTAAAGTTGCTTTATATGCGGAAGCCGTAATACTCGGGGGACCAAGAAGTTTGCTGACGCAAAACATGGACAGACGCAATGTCTGTTTTAAAAGTGCAAGAAGAATTGATCAGAAAAATGGTTGGGTTACATAAGTAAACCGGTTATAATAGTTTTGAAAGAGCTGTAGGGACTTGATTTAAAAATGGGATAAGGGAGGGAATTCTCTTGTATAAAACTTGGATACTGTATACGAAAAAAAATCCCTACGCTAGTATCATTGTTATAGCGCTAGTAGCCAGTTTAGTAGGTATTTCCATCGAATATTTAGTAAATCGAGATTTTGTGAGTAGTGGCTTTTGGGTGACATTATTTTTAGTTATCGGGCAAATGATCAATGTCAGAAGAAAAAATAAGTAGTTTTAACGCAGTAAATGCGAAATCTTAAAATGATCTATATTACTTTTTTTCTAGACATAGGGAATATTTTTTCGAATAGACTTGGTATAGATGAATTTGAAGTCTTTTGGAAGAATCAGGTCATGTCGATCTAGGGACAAAACAGTATATCCCAACTTAGAAGCAAAAACAGAACTTTCAGGTGAAGAAGGATTAGCTAGGAAATTTGTTTTTTATACTTATATGATTCCTAGTATGGCTCATAATTTTATAAAATATATTGCTAGTATTGTTATAAGTTCGTTACTTTTTGAAAAGGGTGTTTGGGATGCGTTGCAAGGAGAAAATGCAATGTAAATCTTAGTCAATGCCTTGCATCAATAAACAATGATAGAGCTGTAGATATTTTGCTCGAAAAAGCTAAGAAAACTTTGAGCGCTTTGCAACTTTGAAACTTAATATTGCGACAATCACAGCAGGTATAGCTATCAATACAATTTATTGTTGGGGGAATTAAAAATGTATACGGATATTGTTCTGAAACAAAAAGCGGAAAATTTTATGAGGCATTTAGGACTTACGCCTAATGGTAATTATTTTACTTGTTATCACTTTGCACACCCGATTTTAGATTTATTATTTCTTGGTCCACTTGTAGAGGGAATCGTTACTAAAGTAGCGTTGATTATTGCTACTGAAGAAGAGTTGATAATCAAAAAAATGGGAAGTCTGTTATCA
Organism: Enterococcus sp. BSD2780061688st2 D3; assembly: GCF_005844145.1. NCBI lineage: Bacteria > Bacillati > Bacillota > Bacilli > Lactobacillales > Enterococcaceae > Enterococcus > Enterococcus sp. BSD2780061688st2 D3. The sequence goes on along the minus strand of NZ_SPHN01000004.1, from coordinate 214,597 downwards.
TTTGCATTTGATGATATAAAAGGAAAAACATATGATAAGAATATTATTCGTATACCTAAATCTGAAATTGTGAACTTTGAGATGAAAGATTGGATAATCCTAGGATATGATCTAGGCTATCTTTTAACGGTTGAAGCAGATAGAAAGTACTATTTTAGAGTGGCTAAGGTGACTGGCTATGATTTTTCAACAATAAATTTTTTTAATCTAAAAGCCAATAATTTTTTTGATCTAGTGACAGAGAACAATACCAAGTAACTAATAGTAATCTCTCTGAAAATAATTGTATGATCAACTTGATGATTATACATTTTAAGCTACTTTAAAAATTGAAAAAACAAAGAAAGCTATGCTATAATAAATATGAAAAAAGGAACTGCGTCAACAGTTCCCTTTTGACAGCACCGCTAAAGACGGTGACAGTAGATATTTTTAAATCAAAAAGAAGTAAACCTATCGCCTGCTAAAGTGACGGTTACTTCTTTTTGTCATTTTTGTAGGCTAAAGTTAGAATGCCAAAAATCAGTGTTGCGATCAAAGATCCAAAACTAATCATTAGCCCTAACACTGTTTCAACAGACAAAAGGCGTCTCCTTTCTCTAAAGTTTGAGATTATTTGCATAAGCACCACCTCACTTTCGAATGGATAGCCACCGTCATTAAACTTTACTGTCTAATAATAATTATAGCATATAGATATAGTTATCAACTTGAAAATTCAAGTATAACTAGGTCTATTTTTTTGCCTAGAAATGTTAAAATAGCCAAAAATAAATGACACAAGAATTGACAGTTTAATTAATCTGTATTACAATGTGATACAAATGGAGGCGATAACATGGCTATGATTACGGTACGTGTGAGTGATGCTGAAAAAGAATGGCTTTCTTATATGGCGGAATTTTATGGAATTACTTTATCTGAACTATTAAAAACCTATTCGATGGAACAATTAGAAGATGAATATGATCGACAAACAGCTGAAATTGCCCATAAACATTGGATAGAAAGTGGGAAGCCAACTGTATCCATGGAAGAAATACTGAATGAATTTGGAGGAATAAAGTGACCTATCGTCTAGAATTCACGCCTGAAATTCAGAAACAACTTCGTAAAATGGACAAATATCAAGCTACATTGATTGTTCGATGGCTGTATCAACATATTGATAGCGTTGATGACCCGAGAAAATTCGGGAAAGGGTTGACAGCCAATCGTTCAGTGCAATGGCGTTATCGGATTGGCAAATATCGAGTGTTGGTAGAAATAGAAGATAATCAAATGGTTGTCATTGCTATTCAAGTGGGACACCGAAGAAATATCTATGATTAAGAGACTATTTCTTTTTATAAAAAATAAATAGATGAAATCTAGTTAAAACTCTTGAACTGAGAGATTTAACTAGATTTTTTTTATGAATAAAACGTAGAAAATTGCTAGGAGGAACTATGGATTTTAAAAAGATCAAGAAAAAAGAGAAAAAAGAGAAACGTCCGCAAGTAAAAAAACTCTCTCAGAAAAAAGCAAACAAAGTTGTTTTGACGGGAATCTGTTTACTTATTGGCACTTCAGCAATAGGCGTGGTTCGAGCAAATGTAGTGGCTAGTAACTTTGATTAAATTAGATGGTCAAGTTCGTAAATTATCTGAATCAGCCAATGAACCGATGAAAACGAGTACCACCTATGATTATGCTGCGCTTACTTTTTATGCCACTAGTTTTGCGAAAGAATATTTGAATATGGATACTACGGTAGATGAAGACAAAAAGAATGAATGTTTAGAGCGATTAACTAAATATCTTTCACTAGATGTTGATGCGGTGAATGAATCGAATAATAAACAGTTAGAGATCATGCGCAAATTTAAGGAAGCTTCAGTAACTAATTAATCAAATTTGTGAGAAATTTCAATGTCATAAAAACGAATTTGCAGTACGACGTTTTGAGGATGGCTATTTAGTTTCGGTGAAAAATCACGAATACAAAATAAAATTTTCAACAGGTAAGATTTCACAGATCGTCTATGCAAAAGAAATGGTTCGGGTACCAACCGACCAGCGAAAGCGGGTAGATCAATGAAGAAAAAGATCCTTCTTTTTGCTAGCTTTCTTTGTGGTGGCGGTCTTTTGAGTGGTTGTGTCCAGAAAGAAACAAAACAAGACACAACCACTACAGCAGAAGTGCAACTCATGGAAGCTGTAGATTCTAGTCAAATAGATAGAGAAGCAGAAAAGACTGTTCCAACTGAATCAACAACACCAAAAGAAAAACAACCAGATAAGAATCTAATAGAAGAGTCAAAAGAAAAAGAAGATCATACTAAATTAGTACAAGAATATGGCGAAGCCTATGCTAACTTTAGAAATCTCAACCATCGTAATGAGAAATTAAAAGACCTCATGACAGAAGAATGTATTCAAATGAATGGGATCGATATCGAAACAGGAAATGCTTTAGGTAGTGAAGGCAAAATTACTTCCATTTATCAAAATGCTCAAGATGAATATGCGGTATTGCTTGATTGTATTCAGAATGGTTCATCGATTCGAGTTTTATTGTTAGCGAGAGTAGAAAATGGAAAAATAGCAGAAATGACTTATAACACGTTGAAGCAAGAGTATTAAGTTAGAAGATGTAAGTAATAATTTTCAATAGATAATACACAAAAATTATGTTATCATGATACTATAATAAAACAAAAGGAACTGCGCGAACAGTTCCTAAATGTAGTCCGTTCAAAGCGGATGGCATTTTTTTACAAGTTTAGAGCCTGTCTACTCTGCCAAAAGTTGAGACGGCTCTATTTTTTTTGCTCTTTTTTGAATTTTAACCATGCCAAAACTGAATCACTTGCTTTTGCGACTGCAGTAACAATCACTGCAACTGATCCAATAATGGCTATGATTTGATCCATAGAGAACAAATCAGGCATTTCCTTTCTGCAGAGTCTGACCAACAAGCCGTAAGCTCATAGGCACCACGTCCTCTCAGTTGGATTTGCCAACCGCCACAAACTTTCTACTGTTTATTATTATAGCAATAAACAAGTAGCATGAATATATTATTTATGTAAAAAAGGCATAGATAAAGTTTTTAAAATGAATGATATTTAAATTGAAAAGCGCATAAGCGATAGGGAGACCTTTCACTTATGCGCTTTTTTTATATGAAAGGAGGGAGAATTGCTGCGGTCGTCAGAGTTGAAACAGTATTTGCGAAGTTCCTATACAACCATTGATAAAAAAAGTTATTTACGTACGTTTCAGGCTTACTATGATCCAATCAAAGAAAAGACGAAAAAGAAAAGTGTCAATTGGAAAGCAAAAGGGTTTAAAAGTGAAAAACAAGCATTGCGCTATCTAAAGGAACAGATTGAAAATGAGTTCAAAAAGGATTCGATGTTTTCTGATGCGAACCATTGTGAAACGTTTCGTAAATTGACACTTCTTTGGCTAAAAGCTTGGTCACCAACTGTTCGTCAAACGACTGTCCACTACCAAAAAGAGATTCTTGCACGGTACCTATGTCCGTATTTTACGGATGATCTACGACTGAAGCAGTTAACTCCCTTATTTGTAGAAGGTGTTTGGGCAGATATCCTGGCGATTCGCTCGAAACAAACAAAAAAATTTCTAGAAAAAGCTACATTAGAAAAAATCCGTTCCTTGCTCAAACAAATTCTAGCTTATGGCTATCGGCACGATTTAGTTCTATTTGATTTGAATAAGATTGTCTTGAAAATCCCAAACGATCGAAAAATTCCAGTGGTCCGTCGTAGAAAAAAGAAGTTTCTAGAAAAAGAGGAGATCCATACTCTTTTCCAAGCAATCGATGAAAAATATGAAAGTAATCATGAAATCAATAAAATGGGAAAACTTTACTTGGACATGGCAGAATTTCTGATTCGAAATGGTTTGAGGATTGGTGAGCTAAGTGCGCTAACGGTGGAGAAGGTTCATTTTTCTGCAAAAAAAATAGTGATTGATGAAGGTGTGGTGGCTGCTGGTAGAACGATTGAGCAATACATACGAAATCCACCAAAAACAATTTCCTCCATTCGAGAAATCGATCTGGATGATCGTTCTCTTGCGATTATTCGAAATCGGATTCAAATAAATGAAGCGAGGCAAAAAGAGATGAAACAACGAGAAAAAGGAACTTTTATAAGGACATATCAGCGAAAGAATCAAACTGCCTATCACAAAAAAGTGAAGGCTGCCGAGAACTTTCTTTTTTCAAACACAATTTTTCAGACCCAAAATGGTACGCCAGTTGTATATCATTCATTTAATGAGTTTATGAATGGCCGTGGAAATAATAAAAAACCAGTGAAATGTGTCAAAGATATCTTAAGAGAAAAATATCCAGAGTTTAACAAACACGTTACTACGCATACTTTTCGCTACACGCATATTTCTCTCTTGGCAGAAGCCAACGTCCCAATCAAAGCAATCATGGATCGAGTGGGCCATGCCAATATGAAAACCACGCTGGAGATTTATAATCAGGTAACGAATGCCACCAAAGAAAAAGTCATCCAAGAAGTCGATTCTTGGATTTTTTAGTGGATTTGTTTACCAAATACGTTTAGTATGCGTATATGAGAGGTCGTGAAAGCGATGATCTGCTCCAAGAATTAAGAGCAAAAAATCGAAAATAGCTTTCCATATTTTTGTATTTTTTGAACTTAATTCCGCAGGAGCAATCGCTTGAGCACCGTTTGATAAGAGGTCGTGAGAGTGCTAGGTAGCTCCGATGACAATAAGAAAGAAATTTCTCAAACAGCTTTTCATGTTTTAGAAATTTATGGCTTATTTCAAGGAGCTAGTACTTGAACACCGTTTAAAGAAGGTCGAAAATCAGTACGACTTTTCGACGTAAGGAGAAAGAAAATTAATGAATGAAATAATAAATTCCGCAGAGCGTAAGGTTTCTGCGTATATCCATATCCCATTTTGCGAACATATTTGTTATTACTGTGATTTTAATAAAGTCTTTTTAGAGGGGCAGCCGGTCGATGAATATGTTGAGATGCTTTTGGAAGAAATGAGAATCATGACGGAGAAATATCCGGTGGCTGATTTAGAGACGTTATATGTTGGTGGTGGCACACCAACATCACTGTCAGCGAATCAGTTGGATCGCTTGTTGGCGGGCGCACGGGAAATCTTACCTTTTAAAGAGGGGAAAGAGTTTACTGTGGAAGCCAATCCTGGTGACCTTACGCGTGAGAAGCTGCAGGTGATGAAAAATTATGGAGTTAATCGTTTGTCAATGGGAGTGCAGACTTTTGACAATAAATTATTGAAAAAAATTGGTCGAAAGCATACCGCTGAAGATGTTTATCAAACGATGTCCTTTTTGGAAGCGGAGAATTTTAATAATGTAAGTATTGATCTGATTTATGCTCTTCCAGGTCAAACACTTGAAGGATATCGGCAGACATTAGAGCAAGCTTTAGCGCTTGATTTACCTCATTATTCGTTGTACTCATTGATTTTAGAAAATAAAACAATGTTTATGAACTGGGTACGACAAGGGAGACTGGAGTTGCCAGATCAAGAAACAGAGACAAGGATGTTTGAAGAAACGATCGAGGCAATGGAGAAACATGGGCGTCACCAATATGAAATCAGTAATTTTGGTTTGACTGGGCATGAGTCTCAGCATAATATGATGTATTGGAACAATGACCACTATTTTGGTTTTGGTGCAGGTGCTAGTGGCTATCTTGGGAATAATCGTTATCGAAATAAGGGACCGATCCAACATTATCTACGTCCATTGAGACAAGGGGAGTTGCCTGTTTTAGAAAAAGAGGAACTGTCTAAGAAAAATCAGATAGAAGAAGAAATGTTTTTGGGATTGCGGAAAAAAATGGGGATTTCAAAAAAACACTTCCAAACGCGTTACCAATGTTCAATAGAATCATTGTATTCGACTGTGCTGATTGAGTTGGAAAATGAGGGGCTGCTTGTTAATGCTGATGAGAGAATCTATCTTACACCTAAAGGAATATTTTTAGGAAACAATGTATTTGAACGTTTTTTATTAGGAGATGAAATTTGAAAACATTTTTAAACGTTAAATTTTTATAAAAAGCAAAAAAAGAAAGTAAAAAGTATTTTTAAAAAGGTTTGAAAAGCTGATGAAACACTGATAGATCAATAGTCTTACTGGTTAGCTCTATTTTTAGCACTCGACTTAAGAGAGTGCTAAAAATAGAGTTATTTTTCTTGACACAGGTAGGGCTTCTTGCTATATTAGTAAGTGGGTTAGCACTTAGAAGATAAGAGTGCTAACAAGAGGTGAGGAAGATGTTAACACAAAGACAAAGTGAGATTTTACGTCTGATCATCCAAAGCTATACGAGTAGTGGCGTGCCCGTTGGTTCCAAAACGTTAATGGAAGAAGGAGTCGAGGCAAGCTCGGCAACAATTCGCAATGATATGAAAGCACTAGAAGATGAAGGCCTTTTGCTTAAGACTCACTCGTCTTCAGGAAGGATACCTTCAGTACTTGGCTATCGTTATTACGTGGACCATTTGCTAAAGCCGGCTCGTGTGCCAAACGATGATTTGCAACAGATTCGGCAGTCTTTAAGCAAAGAGTTTCATGAAATCAACGAGATCATCAAGCAATCTGCTGAAATTTTATCCCAGCTGACTAGTTATACGACTTTCTCGTTAGGGCCAGAAATCAAAGACCGCCGATTAACTGGATTTCGAATCATTCCTTTGAATAGCCGACAGACTATTGCAATCGTCGTGACGGACAAAGGCAATGTGGAAAGCCAAGTATTTACACTTCCAGAGAATTTAGGAAGTCAAGACCTAGAAAAAATGGTTCGCATTGTCAATGATCGTCTAGTGGGAGATCCTCTAGTGACGGTCTATCACAAATTGCGAACAGAAATTCCAATGATCTTGCATAAGTACTTCCAAACAACTGAAGGGATGTCTAATCTTTTTGATACGGTACTCGGTCATGCGTTTGAAGATAAAGTTTATGTAAGTGGACAAATGAATCTATTAGATTATGAACCACACCAGGATCTTGACCAATTCAAGTCGATGTTTTCCTTTATGACTGATACCTATGAATTGACGCAGATGATCGTACCGATGGATAGTGATATCCATATCAAGATTGGTACTGAACTAGGCAACGATCTTTTGCAGAATATGAGTATGATCCAAGCAAGTTACGAGATTGCCGGGCATGGTCGAGGTACAATAGCATTGTTAGGACCAACTAGCATGCCGTATTCTAAGATGTTTGGTTTGGTGGATGTCTATCGTCAGGAATTAGCGGTGAAACTTGCCGACTATTACCGCTCGCTTGATTTATCAGGTTCTTAGTGTTAAAACGGATTGTAAGGATTGGATTCTCCAAGTAAGGTTGAATCAATCAAACAGCTGACTGAATAATGAAAGGAAGACTGTATCGTGAAAGAAAACCAAGAAGAATTAGATCAAGAAGTTACGGATACTCATCCCGACCCGGAAATCGATATGGAAGCTGTCGAAGATTCCGGTGTTTCTGAAATTGAAGCCGAAGAATTTGAAATCGAGAATTTGAAAGCTGAACTTGAAGAAATGGAAGATAAATATTTGCGTGCTCGTGCAGAAATCGCGAATATGGCAAATCGTGGGAAGAACGAACGTGAACAGTTGCAAAAATATCGTTCGCAAGATTTAGCAAAAAAATTATTACCTTCTATCGATAACTTAGAACGTGCATTATCAACGGAAGTTTCCGATGACCAAGGTGCCAGCCTGAAAAAAGGTGTGGAAATGGTCTTGGAAAGTTTGAGACATGCACTTAGAGAAGAAGGTATTGAAAAAATCCCTGCAAAGGGTGAAGCATTCGATCCAAATCTCCATCAAGCGGTACAAACAGTACCTGCATCGGAAGATGTTCCTGCGGATACGATCGTAGAAGTGCTTCAAGAAGGCTACAAATTACATGACCGCGTGTTGAGACCGACAATGGTCATCGTTGCGCAGTAAAAAGTCATGATTGAATAAAAAAAGTTTAGTAAAGATAAGGAGACGTTAATTATGAGTAAAATTATCGGAATTGACTTAGGTACAACAAACTCTGCTGTTGCTGTATTAGAAGGAAACGAAGCAAAAATCATCGCAAATCCAGAAGGTAATCGTACAACTCCTTCTGTTGTATCATTTAAAAATGGTGAAATCCAAGTAGGTGAAGTAGCAAAACGTCAAGCAGTTACAAACCCAAATACGATTTCCTCAATCAAACGCCATATCGGTGAAGCTGGCTTCAAAGTAGAAGCTGAAGGTAAATCTTATACACCTCAAGAAATCTCTGCAATGATCCTTCAATATATCAAAGGGTTTGCTGAAGATTACTTAGGCGAAAAAGTTGAAAAAGCTGTTATTACAGTTCCTGCTTACTTCAATGATGCGCAACGTCAAGCAACAAAAGATGCTGGGAAAATCGCTGGGTTAGAAGTGGAACGTATCGTTAACGAACCAACAGCTGCAGCACTTGCTTATGGTTTAGACAAAACAGACCGCGACGAAAAAATCTTAGTATTTGACCTTGGTGGTGGTACATTTGACGTATCTATCCTTGAATTAGGAGATGGCGTATTTGATGTATTGTCAACTGCTGGGGACAACCATTTAGGTGGGGATGACTTCGATAACAAGATCATCGACTACATGGTTGCAGAATTCAAGAAAGAAAATGGTATTGACTTAGCACAAGATAAAATGGCGTTGCAACGTTTGAAAGATGCTGCAGAAAAAGCGAAAAAAGATTTATCAGGTGTTTCTAGCACACAAATCAGCTTGCCATTTATTACTGCCGGAGAAGCTGGACCTTTACACTTAGAAATGACATTGACTCGTGCAAAATTTGATGAATTAACAGCTGATTTAGTTGAACGTACAAAAGTTCCAGTACGTCAAGCGTTGAAAGATGCTGGTTTGTCACAATCAGAAATCGATGAAGTGATCTTAGTCGGTGGTTCAACACGTATTCCTGCTGTTGTAGAAGCAGTTCGAAAAGAAACAGGTAAAGAACCAAATAAATCAGTGAACCCAGATGAAGTAGTTGCTATGGGTGCTGCAATCCAAGGTGGAGTTATCACTGGTGATGTGAAAGATGTTGTTTTACTTGATGTCACTCCATTATCATTAGGTATCGAAACAATGGGTGGTGTATTTACAAAATTGATCGATCGTAATACAACGATCCCTACAAGTAAATCACAAGTATTCTCAACAGCTGCAGATAATCAACCAGCAGTAGATATCCATGTATTACAAGGGGAACGTCCGATGGCTGCTGACAATAAAACATTGGGTAGATTCCAATTGACAGATATTCCTGCTGCACCACGTGGAATCCCTCAAATCGAAGTAACTTTTGATATCGACAAAAACGGGATCGTTAACGTGTCAGCTAAAGATTTAGGTACACAAAAAGAACAAAAAATTACAATTAAATCTTCTTCAGGTTTAACAGATGAAGAAATTGAACGTATGGTCAAAGATGCTGAATCAAATGCAGAAGCAGATAAAGCTCGTAAAGAAGAAGTAGATCTTCGTAACGATGTAGATGCATTACTATTCTCTGTTGACAAAACATTGAAAGAATTAGAAGGTAAAGTTGACGAAGAAGAAGTGAAAAAAGCAGAAGCAGCTCGTGATGAATTAAAAGCAGCTGTAGAAGCAAACAATATCGAAGAAATGAAAACAAAACGTGACGCATTGAATGAAATCGTACAAAACCTTACTGTAAAACTTTACGAACAAGCTGCACAACAACAAGCACAAGAAAATCCAGAAGCAGCGCAAGGTGGAGCTGACGACGTCGTTGATGCTGACTTTGAAGAAGTCGATGGTGACGACAAAAAATAATTGACTCGTCGAGTTGTTTGTAAATAGGCTATTTATATGGAAGACAAGTCTTGAATAGAGCTGAGATTTCTTCGCGTGTTCAAGCTTGTCTTCATTAGAGGAAGGCCTTTGGACACTTTAGTAAGCAGAGGTCGCTAAGAAAACGATAGAGCCATAAAAGTTTGAAATAGTCAGCCGATAATGGTTTTATGGCTCTGTTTCTTTAAGACTGCGCATGTTTAAAGCCAAAGTTGCTACTTTGGCTTTTTCTTTTGAAAATACTTCAAAGTTGCAGTTTTTGTTTTAGTAAAAATATGATATGATAACAAGCGACGTGGAAATGATGAGAACCAATAGGAGGAAAGCCTATGGCAACAAAACGTGATTATTATGAAGTCTTAGGGCTCACAAAAGGAGCTTCTGAAGACGAAATCAAAAAAGCTTATCGTAAGCTATCAAAGAAATACCATCCAGATATCAATAAAGAACCTGATGCAGAAGAAAAATTCAAAGAAGTATCAGAAGCTTATGAGATTTTAAGTGACCCGCAAAAGCGTGCTGCCTATGATCAATATGGTCATGCTGGTACCGATCCTAATTATGGAGCTGGCGGAGCCGGTGGTGGCTTTGGCGGCGGATTCGGTGGATTCTCTGGCGGTGGCTTTGGTGGATTTGAAGACATCTTTGATTCATTCTTTGGAGGAGGCGGCCGAACGGTTGATCCTAATGCCCCTCGTCAAGGAGCGGATTTACAATATACTGTAGACCTTTCTTTTGAAGAAGCGATTTTTGGTGTTGAAAAAGAAATCAAATACAACCGTGAAGAAGTCTGTCACACATGTAATGGGAATGGTGCAAAACCAGGAACACAACCAACGACTTGTCACAAATGTCATGGAGCAGGTACGATCAATGTAGAACGTCAGACACCACTTGGACGAGTGATGAGTCGTCAAACATGTGATGTCTGTCATGGTACTGGGAAAGAAATCAAAGATCCTTGTCCAACTTGTCATGGCTCTGGTCATGAAAAGAAAGCTCACTCAGTGAAGGTAAATGTACCAGCTGGTGTAGAAGAAGGGCAACAAATGCGTTTAGCTGGCCAAGGTGAGGCTGGTGAAAATGGTGGGCCTTTCGGTGATCTTTATGTTATTTTCCGTGTAGAAGAAAGTGATATCTTTGATCGTGATGGTTCAGAAATCTATTATGAATTACCTTTGAGTTTTGTTCAAGCTGCGTTAGGTGACGAAGTACAAGTGCCGACTGTCCATGGGGATGTGAAATTGAAAATTCCTGCGGGAACTCAAACTGGGACAAACTTCCGTCTACGTGGTAAGGGTGCGCCTAAGCTTCGTGGTGGGGCTACTGGTGACCAACATGTCAAAGTGAAACTGATCACGCCTAAGAATCTTAATGAGCAACAACGTGAAGCCTTGCGTGCATTTGCTGAAGCAGGTGGAATGAAGGTTGAAGAACAACAAGAAGATGGCTTCTTTGATAAGGTCAAGGATGCGTTTGGTGGAAAAAAGCGTAAATAGTCGTTTTTGATAGCTTGAAGGCGATTGTTTTAGTCAAATTAAAAAATGAAGACCGGGTAACAACAGTTGGATCACACTGCTGTTGTTTACTCGGTCTTTTTATACTGAATGGGATATTGCTGATATTTTGTATTTGCACATGAAAAAAGCGAATCGAGGCTAGGGCAGAAGTGTTTCTTACTTTTGCCCAACCTCGATCCGTTTTTTTGTGTACCTATAGTTCTTTATGAATGGTGTTCATTTCAATATCTGACGAGATCAGATGTTCAATACTTTATCTAAGAAATCTTTTGTTCGTTCATTTTGTGGATGTTCAAAGATTTGTTGTGGTGTGCCATCTTCTAGGAAGTTTCCATCATCGATGAACATGACGCGGTTAGCGACTTCTTTGGCAAAGCCCATTTCATGGGTAACGATGACCATGGTCATTCCTTGTTTGGCTAATTTTTTCATAACGTTCAATACATCGCCAACCATTTCTGGATCAAGAGCAGAGGTTGGTTCATCGAATAGCATGATGTCAGGATTCATTGCCAATGCGCGCGCAATAGCGACACGTTGTTTTTGTCCGCCGGAAAGCATTTCTGGGTACATATCTTTCTTATCTTCGAGACCGACAGTTTGAAGCAATTTGATTGCTTTTTTCTCTGCTGCTTCTCTTGTTTCTTTTTTAAGATCCATTGGAGCTAAAATGATATTTTCTAAAACTGAAAGGTGAGGGAACAGGTTGAAATGTTGGAATACCATTCCAATATGCTGTCTCACAAGATTGATGTCTGTATTTTTATCCATCAAATGTGCGCCGTCAATGATGATATCGCCATCTGAAGGTTCTTCTAGACGATTCAAACAACGAAGAAAAGTACTTTTTCCTGAACCAGAAGGGCCGATGATACAAACAACATCGCCTTCATTGATTGAAACATTGATGTTGTTCAAAACAGTATTGTCACCGTATTTTTTTACAAGATGTTCTACCAAGATTTTTTCTGCCATGTTATTTCACCTTCTTTTCTAAAACTTTTGCTAATTTAGTTAGGGCAGTGATCAAGATCAAATACATGATTGCGATGATCAAGTACACATACGTACTTTGCGTCGTACGGGCAACGATGATTTTACCAGTTTGCAATAATTCGACAACGCCAATTGCTGAAATAATGGTTGTATCTTTTAATGAGATAACAAATTGGTTGACGAATGATGGTAACATGATCTTGATTGCTTGTGGCAAAATGATTTTTTGCATTGTACGGTTGTATGGCAAACCTAGACTGCGAGATGCTTCCATTTGACCTACTGGTACAGCTTTGATCCCACCGCGGACGATCTCAGCGATATACGCGCTAGCGTTCAAGGTTAATGTGATGATCCCGGCAATAAAATCAGGGATGGTAAATCCAAGAATACCTGGTAGTCCAAAGAAAATGAAAAATGCTAGTACCATCATTGGGATACCACGGATAATATCGACATAGATGGTAGCAAGTGTACGTAATGCACGGATCGGTGCTACACTGAATAAGCCGAAAATGATTCCCACGATTAATGCTAAAGCAAATGAGATCAGCGTTAAAAGAATCGTTTTCCATAAACCTTTAAGTAAGGATTTGTAATTATTTTGGATCAAACCAACGATTGTTGATTCGTTTGCTTTTGTTTTTTCTGAACTGCTGTCATCTGAAATGTATTTATTGATGATTTTATCGTATTCGCCAGTTCGTTTTAATTCTTTTAAACCTTCGTTGAACATTTGAAGAAGTTCTTGGTTTTGGCCTTTTTTGACAGCAAATGCATAAACACCGCCTGATTCTCTTTTGATTGGTGTTTCAAGTGCTTGTCCTTGTTTGATGGCATAACCGATTACTGGATAGTCATCCATCATAGCGTCGATGGCGCCAACTTTCAAGCCGTCATACAATTGATCGGCCGCATCGAAATATTTGATTTTGTAGCCATATTTACTCTGATTAGCATCTAAAAAGTCCGCACTTTCAGTTCCTACCTTGGCGCCAACAGTTTTATTTTTTAGGTCTTTATATGATTTGATTGAAGTATCGCCCTTTTTGACAGCGATTTGGATACCGCTGTTGAAATAAGGATCAGAAAAATCATAACTTTGTTTTCGTTCATCTGTTACAGTCATTCCTGAAATCATACCGTCGGCTTGGCCGGAGTCTAGAGCTTGTAGAGCAGCAGCGAAACCGCGATAATCCATACGGATATTGATGCCTTGGAGTTTTGAGATAGCTTCCATGAGTTTGACGTCAATTCCTTCATATTCACCATCAGCATTCTGAAATTCGAATGGTGCAAAAGCCGAATCACTTGCAATGACGTAAGTGTCTTTTTTAGGCTCTATTTTTTGCATCGTCTCGCTTGTGCTTGATTCCGTTGTTTTTGTATTGTCAGCTTGTACACTGTAGCCAGTGGCAAATGTAACAAGTCCTGTCATTATGAAAATAATTGAGTAAAGCAAATGCCTTTTTTTCATAATCAACCTCCTAAGTTTTTCAATAACTATTTCATGTTTTTATATTATAGGCGAAAATAGATAAACTAGACAAGATTTTGTGCATAAAAAAATGAAAAAAATCTCTTTTACTAACATCTTATGTTATAAAATGTGACATTTGTGATAAAAAAAGCTGACATTCTTTCGTGACGCATTTAAGTGGCGAAAGTATGTTCGGTGTGGTATAATTTCTAAACAGGGAATGCCTTTGCTTTCCTTTTCTTTTTGCTGGTCGTAAAATGAAAGGGAGAGAATGAAAAGGAGGATGAAAAATGATAGAAAGAGATACCTCCCGCCACTTTGAACTAGTGTCGAAATATCAGCCAGCTGGTGATCAGCCAGAAGCAATCACTCAGTTAGTTGATGGCGTGATAAAGGGTAAAAAAGCACAGATACTATTAGGCGCAACAGGAACAGGGAAAACTTATACGATTTCGAATTTGATCGAGAAAGTAAATAAGCCAACCTTGATCATTGCCCATAACAAGACATTAGCTGGTCAATTGTATGGAGAGTTTAAGGAGTTCTTTCCGAATAATGCGGTGGAATACTTTGTTTCTTATTATGATTATTATCAACCAGAAGCTTATGTGCCATCAAGCGATACGTATATTGAAAAAGATTCAAGTGTAAACGACGAGATCGATAAATTACGACATTCAGCGACGAGTTCTTTATTAGAAAGAAACGACGTGATCGTGATTGCCTCCGTTTCTTGTATTTTTGGATTGGGGTCACCCTTTGAATACCAAAAACAAGTGGTATCGATCAGACAAGGCGCAGAACTAGATCGTAATCAATTGATTCGGAGTTTGGTAGGCATACAATTTGAACGAAATGATATTGATTTTCAGCGCGGTCGTTTTCGAGTGCGCGGTGACGTCGTGGAAATTTTCCCAGCTTCACGTGATGAGCGGGCGTTGCGAGTAGAATTTTTTGGTGATGAAGTTGAGAGGATCAGAGAAGTCAATGCCTTAACAGGAGAAGTACTTGGCGAGACGGAACATGTAGCTATCTTCCCAGCCACTCACTTTGTAACGAATGATGATCATATGGAACATGCAGTGGCGAATATAAAAGCTGAACTTGAGCAACGACTAGCCGTTCTGCGTAATGAAAACAAGCTGCTTGAAGCACAGCGGTTGGAACAGCGAACAAATTACGATATTGAAATGATGTTGGAGATGGGATATACCTCAGGGATCGAGAATTATTCGCGACATATGGACGGACGTAAAGAAGGAGAACCGCCTTATACGCTACTTGACTTTTTCCCGGAAGATTCGTTGATCGTAGTGGATGAATCACATGTTACGATGCCACAAATCCGAGGAATGTATAATGGCGACCGTGCCAGAAAACAAATGCTGGTAGATTATGGGTTCCGTTTACCATCTGCGCTGGACAATCGACCTTTACGACTAGAAGAGTTTGAAAAACATGTAAATCAGATCGTTTATGTTTCTGCTACACCAGGACCATATGAGTATGAACAGACTGATACGGTGATTCAACAGATTATTCGCCCAACTGGATTGCTTGACCCAATCATTGAAGTACGGCCGATCATGGGACAAATCGATGATCTTGTCGGAGAAATCAATGAACGAGTTGAAAAAGATCAGCGGGTCTTTGTGACAACGTTAACGAAAAAAATGTCAGAGGATCTAACGGATTATTTCAAAGAATTAGGAATCAAAGTCAAATATCTTCACAGTGATATCAAAACACTTGAACGAACGGAGATTATCCGAGACTTGCGTCTAGGAGAATTTGATGTTTTAGTCGGAATCAATTTACTTCGTGAAGGACTTGATGTGCCTGAAGTGTCTCTAGTGGCTATTTTGGATGCGGATAAAGAAGGATTCTTACGTAGTGAGCGATCATTGGTCCAAACTATTGGGCGTGCTGCAAGAAACTCAGAAGGTAAAGTAATCATGTACGCAGACAGAGTAACTGACTCTATGCGGTTAGCGATGGATGAAACTGCACGACGTCGTACGGTCCAAGAGGCTTACAACAAAGAACATGGTATCGTTCCTAAGACGATCATCAAAGAAATTCGTGATTTGATTTCCATCACGAAAGAATCTGAAGGTGATGCGAAAGAAACAGTCCAAGTATCCTACGAAGAAATGTCCCGAGAGGAAAAAGCTACATTATTAATGAAATTAGAAAAAGAAATGAAAGATGCTGCCAAAGCTTTAGATTTCGAGACCGCCGCCAATGTACGGGATATGATTCTTGAATTAAAAGCTTCAGAGTAGGAGGATGACATGGCTAACGATAAAATTATTATTCATGGTGCAAGAGCACACAACTTAAAAAATGTGAACGTAACGATCCCTAGAGACAAGTTCGTGGTGGTAACTGGACTATCGGGTTCAGGGAAAAGTTCTCTAGCTTTCGACACACTATATGCAGAAGGACAAAGAAGGTATGTTGAAAGTCTTTCTGCTTATGCACGGCAGTTTTTAGGTCAGATGGATAAACCAGATGTCGACAGTATCGATGGTCTGAGTCCAGCAATTTCGATCGATCAAAAAACGACAAGTAAAAATCCACGATCAACTGTAGGAACAGTGACAGAAATCAATGACTATCTGCGCCTACTTTTTGCTCGTGTCGGTCATCCAATCTGTCCGAATGATCATATCGAAATCACGAGTCAATCAGTGGACCAAATGGCGGATCAAGTATTGGAATTGCCAGAACGAACAAAGATCCAGGTTTTGGCGCCAATCATTGTGAAGAAAAAAGGACAACATAAAAAAGTGTTTGAACGTATCCAAAAAGAAGGGTACGTTCGGGTGCGTGTAGATGGTGAGATTTATGATCTAAGCGAAGTGCCAGAACTTGAAAAAAATAAAAAACACGATATTGCTATCGTTATCGATCGGATCGTCATCAAAGAAGGCATTCGCTCAAGAT
The DNA here is from genome assembly GCF_005844145.1 of Enterococcus sp. BSD2780061688st2 D3. NCBI lineage: Bacteria > Bacillati > Bacillota > Bacilli > Lactobacillales > Enterococcaceae > Enterococcus > Enterococcus sp. BSD2780061688st2 D3. The sequence goes on along the minus strand of NZ_SPHN01000004.1, from coordinate 197,737 downwards.
TATTTGACTCGATCGAAGCAGCATTACGTTTAGCAGATGGGTATGTTCTAGTTGATGTGATCGGTGAAGATGAAATGCTGTTCAGCGAGCATTATTCATGTCCTTATTGCGGATTTACGGTGGGAGAATTGGAACCAAGATTGTTTTCTTTCAATGCACCATTTGGAGCATGTCCTGACTGTGATGGTTTAGGAGTCAAACTGGAAGTGGACCAAGATCTTGTGATCCCGGATCGGACGAAAACACTAAGCCAAGGAGCGATTATCCCTTGGAACCCAATCAGTTCACAATATTATCCGCAAATGTTGGCGCAAGCGTGTGAGAGTTATGGCATTGATATGGATACGCCATTCGAAGAGTTGCCAACAGAGCATCAAGAAATCATTTTGAATGGGACAGATGAGATTTTTCATTTCCATTACGAAAACGATTTTGGCGGTGTGCGAGATGTTGAAACGACCTTTGAAGGTGTTTTGAAAAACATCAAAAGAAGATACCATGACACGAATAGTGATTTTACAAGAGAACAAATGAGACAGTATATGACAGAACTTACCTGTCAAACATGTAAAGGATATCGCTTGAATCCACAGGCTTTGTCTGTACAGATCAATGGAACGAATATTGGTCAAACAAATGAATTGTCTATTCAAAAAGCAGTGAACTTCTTTTCTACTTTGACACTGTCAGAACAGGAAAAGATCATTGCTCGCCCAATATTAAAAGAAGTCAATGACCGTTTGTCATTTCTAGAAAATGTTGGCTTGGATTATTTAACGTTGAGCCGTGCTTCTGGTACGTTATCAGGAGGCGAAGCACAACGTATTCGTCTAGCTACTCAAATCGGGTCAAATCTTTCCGGTGTGTTATATATCTTAGATGAACCATCGATTGGTCTCCATCAACGGGACAATGATCGTTTGATCGGTTCTTTGAAAAAAATGCGTGATTTGGGAAATACATTGGTGGTAGTCGAACATGATGAAGATACGATGCGCGCTGCTGATTATCTGATTGATGTAGGGCCTGGTGCAGGGCATCAAGGTGGCGAGATCGTAGCGGCTGGTACGCCAGCAGAAGTGGCTGCGGATGAACATTCATTAACAGGACAATATCTATCAGGTAAAAAACGAATCTCGGTTCCGAAAACGCGACGTAAAGGAAATGGCAAAGCGATAAAAATCACTGGGGCAACGGAAAATAATTTGAAAAATGTTTCAGTTGAATTTCCTTTAGGCGAATTTGTGGCCGTTACAGGAGTATCTGGTTCAGGAAAAAGTACGTTAGTGAACAGTATCTTGAAACGAGCACTTGCACAAAAAATCAATCGTAACTCTGCAAAACCTGGGAAGTTCAAGACGATCACAGGATATGATAGCATTGAAAAAATCATCGATATCGACCAAAGTCCCATTGGTAGAACGCCACGAAGTAATCCAGCAACGTATACAAGTGTCTTCGATGATATCAGAGATCTATTTGCTAAAACCAATGAAGCAAAAATGCGCGGATACAAAAAAGGGCGTTTTAGTTTCAACGTCAAAGGTGGACGTTGTGAGGCTTGTCGTGGAGATGGAATCATCAAGATCGAAATGCATTTCTTACCAGATGTATATGTCCCTTGTGAGGTATGTCATGGAAAACGATACAACTCTGAAACACTGGAAGTCCATTATAAAGGGAAAAGCATTGCAGATATCTTAGAGATGACAGTAGAAGATGCTGTAGAATTTTTCGAACCAATTCCTAAGATACGTCGTAAACTACAAACTATCGTAGATGTTGGTTTAGGTTACGTGACGATGGGGCAACCTGCGACAACGCTATCCGGTGGGGAAGCACAACGAATGAAGTTAGCAAGTGAGTTGCACAAGATTTCTAATGGCAAAAACTTTTATATCTTAGATGAACCTACAACAGGACTGCACACAGATGATATTGCACGGTTACTCGATGTACTGCAACGTTTAGTCGATGCGGGGAATACAGTACTTGTCATCGAACACAATCTCGATGTCATCAAAACAGCAGATCACATCATTGATCTAGGACCAGAAGGTGGAGAAGGCGGTGGCACGATTTTAGCTACTGGCACGCCTGAGGAATTGATCAAAGTCAAAGAAAGTTATACAGGTCGCTACCTAAAAAAAGTAATGGATTAAAGAACTAAAAATAGAAATGTTATACGATAGTTAAAAAAGAATTAAAAGAGCGGATTAACTCTTGTGTTATTAACGGCTATATTCTAGAATACGTTACATGGTAGTTCTTTCTACACTGATTAGTATAGATAAAAACTTCCTATAAGTTCAATCCGTTCAAAAAAGAATTGAGCAATCGGAGGAGTTTCCTTTGATTGCTTTTTTCTTTATGGTATGATATTCCTTGTGTAGTTAGAAAAGAAAACTAGAGATTATGAGTAAGTGAGAGATAAAAATGAAGAGTATTGAAAAAGAAGAATTTATCCCTATTTTATTAGGCAGCGATATGAATGTTTATGGCATGGCACGTTCCTTCCATGAAGCGTATGGAAAAGTTTGTCAGGCGTATGCCTCAAATCAATTGGCACCCACTCGGTACAGCAAGATCGTCAATGTAGAGGTGATTCCAGGATTTGACAAAGATCCAGTGTTTATCGAAACAATCATGCGATTGGCAAAAGAAAAGTATTCAGATGATACCAAGAAATATCTTTTGATTGCTTGTGGAGATGGATATGCTGAATTGATTTCTCAACACAAAGAAGAGCTTTCAGAATACTTTATCTGTCCTTACATTGATTACTCGTTATTTGAACGTTTGATCAACAAAGTAAGTTTTTATGAAGTATGTGAGGAGTATAAACTACCTTACCCAAAAACATTAATCGTAAGAAAAGAGATGTTAGCAAGTGGCCGGTTAGAACAAGAAATTCCATTTGAATTTCCTGTTGCATTAAAACCTGCAAACAGTGTAGAATATTTATCGGTTCGTTTTGAAGGCCGTAAAAAAGCATTTATTATCAACGATCGTGAAGAGTTTGATTTGATTTTAGGGCGGATCTATGAAGCAGGTTATACGAGTGAAATGATCGTACAAGATTTCATTCCTGGCGATGATAGCAACATGCGTGTTTTGAATGCATATGTAGACGAAAATCACCAAGTACGTATGATGTGTTTAGGTCATCCGTTATTGGAAGATCCTACACCAGCTTCTATTGGAAACTATGTGGTGATCATGCCTGATTACAATGAAAAAATCTATCAAACGATCAAACGTTTCTTAGAAGAAATCAAGTATACAGGTTTTGCGAATTTTGATATGAAATATGATTCAAGAGATGGAGAATACAAATTGTTTGAAATCAATCTTCGTCAAGGAAGAAGTAGTTTCTTTGTTACTTTAAATGGATTGAATCTAGCAAAATTTGTAACAGAAGACCGCGTATTCGGAGAACCTTTCACCGAAACAACATATGGTACGAATCAATCTGACAAAGCAAAATTGTGGATGGGTGTACCTAAAAAAATCTTTTTAGAGTATGCGAAAGAAAACGAAGACAAAAAGATCGCAACACAAATGATCAAAGAAAATCGTTATGGAACAACTGTTTTTTATGAGAAAGATCAATCTTTTAAACGTTGGTTGTTGATGAAATATATGTTCAGAAACTACATTCCTCGATTCAAAAAATACTTTCATGTGAAAGAAGGCTAATTCATGGAAAACTTTTTCAGTATTTTAGGTGGAATGGGTACGATGGCAACTGAGAGCTTTATCCGTTTGATCAATCATCGAATAAAGGCGACAAAAGATCAGGACTATTTGAACTATGTTCTGTTCAATCATGCAACTGTGCCCGATCGTACAGCGTTCATCTTAGACGATAAAAAGGAAGATCCAATGCCTTATTTGCTGGATGATATCAAAAAGCAAAATTTGTTAGACCCAAATTTTATTGTTTTGACATGTAATACGGCACATTACTTTTTTGATGAATTGCAAGCCGCGACACCGATCCCAATCTTGCATATGCCAAGAGAAGCTGCCAATGAACTTGTTCGGCAACAGACATCTGGAAAAGTAGCTATTTTAGGAACTGAAGGCAGTATGAAGGCTGGTATTTATGAAGCTGAAGTAAGAAATTTAGGTTTTGAAGTCGTGATTCCTGATCAATTGCTTCAAGAAAAAATCAATTATTTGATTTATCATGAAATCAAAGAGTCTGATCGGTTGAATAAAGACTTATACTTTGAGATTTTAGACGAAGCAGTGGGACGTTTGAACTGTGAAAAAGTTATTTTAGGCTGCACAGAGTTATCTTTAATGCAAGAATTCGCATCAAACAATCCTTATCCAGTGATTGATGCGCAATCATTGATTGCAGATCGGACGATTGAACTTGCATTAGAAAATCGAAAAAAGTTACCTGAATCTGTTTGATCTACTACAAAAGACAGGTAGATGGAATAGCATACGTATGATTATTCAAAAGGATAAGCTAGATGATTTCGAAAATACTCAATCTTATTTTCGAATGATCTGGCTTATTTTTTGAGAAAAATAGTCTTTGTATTACTATAGGGAGATTCAAAAATTCATAATAATTGCTTCAGGGATTGGTTCATTTTTAATAAAAAATGGATTTAAGTGGAAATGATACGCCCGGAGTGATATAATTTTAAAGATAATGTACGAGAGGAGGCCGTTACACGATGGCTGATAATTTACAATTAGTGATTATTACGGGAATGAGTGGAGCAGGTAAGACGGTAGCAATCCAAAGTTTTGAAGATATGGGGTATTTTTGTATCGATAACATGCCACCAAGACTGATCCCGAAATTTTGGGAATTGATCAAAGAATCAGGGAAAGTGACAAAAATGGCACTGGGCGTCGATTTGCGTTCGCGCTCGTTTTTTGAAGAAATCCAAAACATGTTAGTTGAAATTGAAAATACTAATTTTATCGATACATCGATTTTATTTTTAGATGCTTCAGATGAGGAACTAGTTGCCCGCTACAAAGAAACAAGAAGGACCCACCCTATGGCTATGGATGGTTTAGTGACAGAAGGTATCCGTAAAGAGCGTGCAATATTAAATGATTTGAAGACGCAGGCATCGTTAGTCATTGACACGACGACGCTGACTCCTCGCCAACTTCGTGAAAAAATCAATCATTCTTTCAAATCAAAGGGAGATCAAGGATTTCGCATCGAATTTGTTTCTTTTGGCTTCAAATATGGGTTGCCAATCGATTCAGATATCGTTATGGATGTTCGTTTCTTGCCAAACCCACATTATATCCCAGAGTTAAGACCGTTAACAGGAAAAGACAAACCTGTCTATGACTATGTGATGTCATTTGATGAAACACAGTCGTTCTATAGTAAATTCTTGGATCTGCTAGAGACCGTATTGCCAGGATACATCAAAGAAGGAAAAAGCAGTCTTACTGTTGCAATCGGATGTACTGGTGGTCAGCATCGATCAGTGGCCTTGACAGAACGTCTAGCAAAAGCACTAGGTCAAACTTACAAAGTGAATGTAACTCATCGTGATAAGGATAAGCGGAAAGAGACGGTGAATCGGTCGTGAAAATGAAGACATATCGCATCCGCAAGCCTAAAATCGTTGTTGTTGGCGGTGGAACGGGATTACCTGTCATATTGAAAAGTTTGCGTAATCAAGGTGCGGATATTACCGCTATTGTAACTGTGGCGGATGATGGCGGGAGTAGTGGTGAAATCAGAGAATCAATTGCAATGGCTCCGCCAGGCGATTTGAGAAATGTCTTGGTTTCTCTATCTGATATGCCCCAATTTTATGAGGATATTTTTCAGTATCGTTTTAAAAAAGAAGATCAGTTTTTAGCAAACCATACAATTGGAAACCTGATTATTGCAGCAGTGGCTGAAATGAGAGGAAGTACATATGAGGCAATTCAACTATTAGCCAGAATGATGCATGTTGATGGTCACATTTATCCTTCTTCTGAAACACCGCTGACATTACATGCTGTTTTCAAAGATGGAACAACGGCAATCGGAGAATCAAAGATCGCCATCGATCGGAAAACGATCGATCATGTTTATGTAAGAAATACAACAGATGATAAAGAAGCAAAGGCTGCACGAAAAGTAGTTTCTGCGATCATGGAAGCAGATATGGTCGTCTTAGGTCCAGGTAGTTTATTCACGAGCATTCTGCCAAATCTAGTCATCCCTGAAATTGGGGAGGCAATCGTGCAGACAGAGGCTGAAGTCGTTTATATCTGTAACATCATGACCCAAAAAGGAGAAACCGAACACTTTAGCGATGCGGATCATATCCGTGTGCTTCATGAGCATTTGAAGAAACCGTTTATCGACACAGTCTTGGTAAATACGGAAAAGGTTCCTGAAGGATATATGGACCCGGAAATCTATGATGAATACCTCGTGCAAGTTGCACATGATTTTAATGGACTTAGAAATGAAGGGTGCCGTGTCGTTTCTACGGATTTCTTAGAATTGAAAAATGGCGGAGTGTTCCATGATGGTGAAAAAGTAGTGGAAGAACTTTTCCGCTTGGTATTTGGATCAAAATTGTAAATTTTTAAGACAAATGAGTGAAAAGAGAAAGGAGGGAATAGAATGTCTTTTGCGGCAGATGTGAAAAAAGAACTGACTGGGTTAGAGGTTCACAGAGAACATGCGAAAGCAGAATTAGCAGCCTTGCTAAGGATGAATGGTTCTTTAGGCATCGTGAACCAACAATTTATTTTGAACGTCCAGACAGAAAATGCGGCAATCGCTAGGCGTATCTATTCTCTTTTGAAAAATCATTATAATGTTCGAAGTGAATTACTTGTTCGGAAAAAAATGAAATTAAAAAAGAATAATGTATATATCGTGCGATTGAAGCAAGGTACAAAAAACGTATTGATGGATTTAGATATTATGGATGGCATGATGTTCAATGGGCATGTCTCGGATGAAATCATGGGGAATTCTCAAAAGATGCGGTCCTATTTACGTGGTGCATTTATGGCTTCTGGCTCTGTCAATAATCCAGAAACTAGTCGTTATCATTTAGAAATCTTTTCAATTTATGAACAACACAATCAGGATATTTGCGATATGCTGAATTACTACGGTCTCCATGCTCGGACATTGGAAAGACGTAACGGCTATATTTCTTATTTAAAAGGTGCAGAAAAAATCGCAGACTTTTTGACGTTGATCGGTGCAACGAATTCGATGTTGCGATTTGAAGATGTGCGTATCGTTCGGGATATGAGAAATTCTGTCAATCGGCTTGTAAATTGTGAAACTGCCAACCTTAATAAAACAATTGATGCAGCGTCAAAACAAATTGAAAACATCGAGTTGATCGAAGCTAGAGTAGGATTACATGCATTACCAGAAAAATTACAAGAAATAGCCGAATTAAGGTTACAACATCCAGAAGTTAGTTTAAAAGAACTAGGAGAAATGATCCCGTCAGGAGCAATCTCTAAATCGGGAATCAACCATCGGATTCGCAAAATCAATGAATTTGCGGAAAAATTGAAAGAAGAAGCAAGTTGATCATCAGACTTTGCTTTTTTTGCGACAAATAAACTCGAAATTGACCTATTTTCATCTGTGTGTGGATATCGAAAATAAAACTTTTTTTGAATTTTTCTTATACAATTTTTTAGAGAGTCAGGACAATCGAATGCCCGGCCTCTTTTTTTTGGTTTAAGTAAAAACAGTTTCTTATTTTTGATAATTTTTAGTAAGCTTAGTACATGGAATCATTTTTTAGAAGATGAGGAAAGTGGGTCAGACAATGGATGAAAAAACAGAATCTGGTAAGAAAAAAATGAAAGAAGATGAAAGGATCAAGCAACAAGTAATTGACCAAATCGCACAAGGAACAAGTATCACTGCAATTTCAAAAAAAATGCATCTAATGTCAAGTGAAAAAACCAAACAACTATTAGTTGACCACATCTGTGAGCAATTGAAAGCAAAAAAAACGATGGAAATGATTGCAGAGAGTTTAAATAAATTTCCGACAGAAATCGTCAAGATCCTAAACGATTATACGATACAACAATTACAACGAGGAGTGTCACCAGTTATTCTTTCAGAAAAAATACCTATTGGCCTAGAAGAGATTATCCAGTATCGCAATACATATTTAGTCAATAAAATTGAAGAAGGAGAGTCTCTTCGATCGTTGGGGAAGAAGTTTGGTATGGCACAAAAAGTGGTAAAGGAGATTTGGCATACAGCTATGCTCATGCAGATTTCCACGGGACGAACGCTTGAAGAAGTTGCCTTTGACTTCAGATTGAGTCTAGAAGAGATTTGGACGATCCAAATTGAACATTTGGTCAAAAAAATCGGTGAAGAACAGCCATTGACAGTTCATGAGCAAAAAATGTTTGAGCCAACTTATCTAAAGGAATTAAATGAGCAACATCAACAGGTTCGAACGGCCTTAAAAAAATGTCCCTCACATAAAAAAGTAGCGAAGCAATTAAATCTTAGTACGACTACTGTCACGAAGATTCAGAATTTGGCAATCCTTACGAAGCTTGCAAAAGGAAAAACAATTGAAGTTATTGGAGCGGAATTATTCATTGATTGTGAGAAGGTCAAAAAAGTCAGAAATCAGTATATCGCACAAAAAGTTCTAGAAGGTAAAACATATGTACATCTTCATAAAAAAATAAATACCAGTCAGCACATCATAGAGAAAAAAGCAATAGCGACAAAGATCGTGAGTAAGCGGCAAGCACCTTCAATAGTAAAGAATCTAAAATACTTTGAGGTGGATGAAAAAACAAAAAATGGGATCATTCAGTTGTGTCAAAATAAAATAGAAATCAACACCATAGCAAAGCAATTTTCGATTAATCGTAGAACTGTACTAAAAATTAGAAAAGAGGCCATTCTTACAGATTTAAACAACGGGATAACAAGAGAAGAAGTAAGAAAAAAATTCAATCTGCCGTTAAAATCGATCATATACATTATAGGACATACATCGTTAGCAAGGTACCCTAATATTAAACGATTAACAAACAACTCAGCAACAATCGCTCAGAAAAAAAGAGCGGTACAGTTATTTAATAGGGGGCATAAGATTAAAGAAGTTGTAGACCTCACAGGAATTCCAAAAAATACAGTCCGTCAAATAAGTGTAAGAGTGAGCCGTGAAAGAAATGTGGTCTTTAAAAAAGAATGGTATCCGGAAGAAAAACAAAAAGCAATTTTAAATTATTTAGATACATCGAAAAGCTTAGAGCTAACTGCTGCTCGTTTTAATGTGAGTAAAATAACCATTTGTCGGATGGCAAGCAGAGCACAGGAAGTGAAAGAGAAAAGAGAACAGTGGGATAAAAAGCAGACAGTTAAAAAAGAGCCTCTAAATAAGTTGAAATGGGGAGCCATTCATAAAAGTTTACATGAAACGAAAGACGCAAGAGAAGCTTCCACTTCAAGAAACCATTCCTTTAGCATAGAAAAATAATTTTTTGTTACAAGAAGAATTGCTATTTATACTTAGAGGCTGAGACAGAAGTGTTTAATTCCAAGAAATAAGCCGAAATTCACGAAAATTGCTGTTCAAATTTTTGTGAATTTCGGCTTATTTAAGAAGGAGTTGCTTCTGCTCCCGCCGTTTATTCGTTTTTAAAGAATGAGACAACAGTGTTTTCTTACTTTTGTCCCAGCCTCCATTTAAAAGAAGAAAAAATAGTTGATCTGAAAATCAGAAATATCCTGAATTTTCGAGCAACTATTTTTTATGGGCATTAAATCGAAGCTTCAATCAAGTCTGTTAATTTTTCATGGGCGATCGACTCGTCAAAAATGGATTCACCTAAAATGACTGTAGGTACAAAGCGGATATTTGCCTCGGACGCCTCTTTGATGATTGCCTGTGATGCATCAAAATCTTTTTGTTCCGTCAAACCTAACTGATTTTTTGCATAATCTGCAACTTCAGATAAGCCTAAGTGTTTCCATTCATCTTGCGTAGCGAAAATCTTTTTGATTTCAGTCAATGCTTTTTTTCCATCAGTAGCAGTCACGTGATGGTGCATGACGTTTCCCCGTTGCAAACTTTCTTTTTCTTTGTCAAAAAGTTTGATGACACGCTGGATTTTCCCCGCTTCAACTGCTTCTTCAAGCAAGTCAAACGAGTCATTGAACCATTGACGGCAATATGGACAAGCTAGATTGATAAATTCGATCATTTTTTTTGGTGCTTGATCTTCACCATACATGATACCGTTTGCTGTAGTTGTTTTTTCAGCTTTAATCACAGATATATCCATTTCTCAACACCTCTTTCATTTATTGTAATCATTTTTTTGAAGAAATAATAGTATTTTGTTCTTTTTTGAAATTTCCGAAAAAACTGGTTTTGGGACGCCATTTATTCAGAATTAGATTCTGTAGCAAAACTGATTTTTAGATTTGTCTTATATTCAATCTAAGGAAAGTTCGTGAGCAGATTTGCAAATTAAGTAGGTTTTCTGTTTTTTTTACGTTATAATGGAACAGATATTTAAGAGAATTTGAACAAGGATGATGAAAAAATGCGAAAGATGAAAACAATGGATGGGAATACCGCTGCCGCATATATCTCCTATGCGTTTACGGAATTAGCAGCCATTTATCCAATTACACCTAGCTCCACGATGGCTGAACTAGTCGATCAATGGTCAGCAAGTGGGAAGAAAAATATATTTGGGCAGCCGGTCAAAGTAGTAGAGATGCAATCAGAAGCAGGAGCGGCAGGTGTCGTTCATGGTTCCTTGAAAACTGGTGCTTTAACAACTACCTATACAGCTTCACAAGGGTTACTTTTAATGATCCCTAATATGTACAAAATCGCAGGTGAGTTGCTTCCTAGCGTGTTTCACGTAGCTAGCCGAGCAGTCACGACAAACGCACTGAACATTTTTGGGGACCATGGAGATGTCATGGCCGCACGTCAAACAGGTTTTGCTATGCTTTCAGAAAGTAGTGTGCAAGAAGTGATGGATCTAGCTCCAGTAGCTCACCTCGCTTCTCTTGAGGCGGAACTGCCCTTTGTGAATTTCTTTGATGGTTTCCGAACAAGTCATGAGATTCAAAAGATTGAAGTATTGGAATATGAAGAATTGGCACCATTGATCAATCAGGAAAAACTCGCCTCATTTCGAGAAAGAGGGATGAATCCAAATCATCCAACGGTCAGTGGAACCAACCAAAATCCAGATATCCACTTTCAACAAAGGGAAACAATCAATGCTTATTATGATCGATTGCCAAGTATTGTTCAAAAATATATGCAAAAAATCAATGAATTACGTGGAACAGCATATGACCTCGTGACTTACCATGGTGATCATGAGGCAGAAGAAGTGATCGTTTCGATGGGTTCAGTAGCACAGACGATTGAACAAACAGTCGATTATTTGAATAAAAATGGTCGTAAAGTTGGCTTTTTGAATATCCACTTGTATCGCCCATTCCCTATTGAGAATCTATTGGAAAAATTACCGGAGTCAACGAAAGCTATCGCTGTGTTAGATCGAAGCAAGGAACCAGGCGCTGGTGGTGAACCGCTATTGTTAGATGTGCAAAGCGCACTTTATGATGCGGATATCCGACCTAAAGTGATTGGTGGTCGCTATGGTCTGGGCTCAAAAGACGTGACACCAGATCAGATCATCAGCGTTTATGATGAACTGCAAAAAGAAAAAAGAGATATGAAGAAACGGTTCACGATCGGGATCGTTGATGATGTAACCTATCAATCACTTGAAAAAAGACCTACGTTAGATTTAACGAATCCCAACACGTATCAGGCAAAATTCTGGGGATTTGGTTCAGATGGTACAGTAGGTGCGAATAAATCAGCAATCAAGATTATTGGTGACCATACAGATAAATATGCACAAGGATACTTTTACTATGACTCTAAGAAATCTGGTGGGCTAACTGTTTCGCACTTGCGTTTTGGTGACACACCTATTCGCTCGACGTATTTGGTTGAACATGCAGACTTTGTTGCGTGTCATACCCCAGCGTATCTACACAGTTATGATTTAGTAAAAGGTTTGAAAAAAGGCGGAACATTCTTACTTAATACGTTATGGACAGAAAAACAGTTGGAGAACCATCTGCCTATCCGCTTAAAAAAATATTTGGCTGAAAATGACATACAGTTTTATACGATCAATGCGATGCAACTAGCACAAGAAGTAGGTTTAGGTCGCCGAATCAACACGGCGATGGAAACAGCCTTTTTCAAATTAGCGAACATCATTCCATTTGAGGAAGTGATGCCACTCTTAAAAGAAGAAGCACTAAAAAGCTATGGACATAAATCAATGAAGATCGTTGAAAAAAACGTGCAGGCAATCGATCGTACAGTGGAATTGCTTCACAAAGTGGAAGTGCCTGAACACTGGCGAACATTAGAGATCCCAGTGAAAACAAATCAGTATCGATCACAGTATGTTCAAGAAGTGCTTGAACCAATCAATGCACAAGAAGGAAATAGTTTATCCGTTGGGACTTTGGTCGAAAACCAGATGACAACTGGTGAAATGCCTTTAGGGACGGCGAAAGTTGAAAAACGTGGTGTTGCCTTAGAAGTGCCTGAGTGGATCAGTGATCGTTGCACAATGTGTAACGAATGTGCTTTTGTTTGTCCCCATGCAGCCATTCGCCCATTTTTGGCAGATGATGAGGAAATGACTGAGGCGCCTGAAGGATTTATCGTACGGGATATGAGAGGGCCAGATGGACTAAAATACCGTATTCAAGTTTCCGTAGAAGACTGTACAGGTTGTGGATTATGCGTAGAAGCTTGTCCAGCAAAAGGAAAAGCATTAGTGATGAAACCTTATGAAGAACAAAAAGAACAAGCTGTCAACTGGGCATTTGCTATGACCTTGAAACAAAAAGAAAATCCAGTAAAGGGTAAAAATTCAGTGTTATCTACGCAGTTCAATAAACCATTGCTTGAATTTTCAGGAGCTTGTTCAGGCTGTGGAGAAACACCTTACGTCAAATTATTGACACAAATGTTTGGGGATCGGATGATGATCGCGAATGCAACAGGGTGTTCTTCAATCTGGGGTGGAGCTTCACCAGCTTCTCCATATACAACGAATGAATGTGGTCAAGGCCCAGCATGGTCAAATTCTTTACTAGAAGACAATGCTGAGTTTGGTTATGGTATGTTGCTAGCGGCTCAAACGCGTCGCGAAGCTTTAGCAAAAGCAATGAGCGAATTGTTGCCGAAAGTTTCACAAGAGTTGCGGGCATTGATGGAGGATTGGTTAGATCATTTATTCGAGAGCGAAGGCACACAGCAAAGAGCTGCAAAACTTCAAGCAGCGATCGAATCAGAGGTTGTGGACGTTCCAGAATTGCGGGCAATTTTAAAAGAAAAAGACATTTTTGTGAAAAATAGCCAATGGATGATTGGTGGCGATGGTTGGGCCTATGACATTGGTTTCGGCGGGATCGATCATGTATTAGCAAGTGGTGCAGACGTCAATATTCTCGTGTTGGATAATGAAGTTTATTCTAATACAGGAGGACAAGTGTCTAAAGCAACACCTGCTTCAGCTATCGCAAAATTTGCTGCGAGCGGGAAATATGCTTCGAAAAAGGATTTAGGGATGATGGCGATGACGTATGGCAATGTCTACGTTGCCCAAATCGCTTCTGGAGCAAATCAAATGCAAACAATCAAAGCGTTCGAAGAGGCAGAAAAATTCCCTGGACCTTCATTGATCATCGCCTACACACCATGTATCACACACGGTCTATTTGGTGGAATGAAAGAATCGATCAAAGAAGCAAAAGAGGCCGTTTCTTCTGGATATTGGTCACTATATCGATACAATCCAGAATTAATCGAAAAGAACAAAGTACCAATGACTTTAGATTACAAAAAACCTGATTTTTCAACAATGCCTGATTTTATGCGTAAGCAAGTACGTTTTTCATCATTGGAAAATGCGCATCCGCAATTAGCAGAAAAATTATTTGAAAAAACAGTTCACGATGCGAAGACACGCTTCTACAACTATGCTTCATTAGCAGGTCAATTGGATAAAATCAAAGCCAAAATAGAACCTGCTGAAGAAAAGGAAACGATCGAAAAGCCTGCAAGAGAAAAAAGAGAGAAAAAAAGTGATCCAGAAGCCGAAGCAAGAAAAGCGGCAAGAAGAGCAGAACGTGCCGCACGTAGAAAATAGGCATTTTCCTATTTTAATGTCTTGTTTCAGAGAAATGGATTTAAATATTTTTATAAATGATAAGTTTGATGGGAGAATGGAGATTTAAGATCTAAGAAATGATTTACGAAAGTTATTTTTTGATTTAGGATAACTGAACTTCATTTTCGAAAAGCTGGTTTCTGTTTCCATTGATTATTCGGATCTAGAGGATGAGTTAAAAGTGATTTTTACTTTTAACTCATCCTTGTCTTTTTGAAAAAATAAAACTATGTAATTTTCTTGAAAAAATTGTCGTGAAAATGGAAAAATTCAGGCATAAAAGCCTCAGATATACAAACATATGATATACTTAAGAAGAAATCTCAAAAGAGAAGAGAGGCTTTTTATGTCATTTCAAATCGGAGAACTTTTTAACTTAGATTATTGGCAACAAATGTTTTCCGGTGACTTGTTTTCTCTGAATTTTTTGGTGAACATACTGGATATTTTGGTAGTATGGTATTTGGTCTATAAACTGATCCAACTACTAAGAGGGACGAAAGCAATCCAATTGCTAAAAGGGGTGGCTATTTTCATTGTCATTCGGATCGTGGCTGAGTTGATTGGTCTGCACACTCTATCATGGTTGATGAATCAAGTAATCACTTATGGTGTGATCGCAGCAATCGTTATTTTTCAGCCAGAAATACGACGTGGCTTGGAACATCTCGGTCGAAGTTCGCTTTTCAAACAATCAAAAAGCGAGCAGCAAGAAGATGAAAAAATGATTTTATCCTTCGACAAAGCAATCCAATATATGTCTAAACGTAAGATTGGCGCCTTGATCACAATTGAACGCCATACGGGTTTAGATGAATATATTGAAACAGGGATAGCGCTTGATGCAGATATTACTGGAGAACTCCTTATCAATATCTTCATCCCGAATACACCGTTGCATGATGGAGCGGTCATTGTTAAGAATGGGAAGATCGCAGTAGCAAGTGCGTATCTGCCTTTATCTGAAAGTATGTTGATTCCGAAAGAATTCGGAACCCGTCACCGAGCTGCTGTCGGTATCAGTGAGGTCAGCGATGCTATAACAATCGTTGTCTCTGAAGAAACAGGAGACGTCAGTATCACATTAGATAATCAATTGATTCCTGGATTATCACAAGAAGAATACCTCACAATATTACGAAAACAGTTGATTGTTGAGGAAAAACCTAAAAACAGAAAAAATGGGATTCAATCTTTCTTGGACGCAATGACTAAGGGAGGGGATCGGAAATGATCTCAAAGGAGAGACGTACCAGTCTATTGTATGGCTTCGTGGCATTACTGTTCAGTATCGTTCTTTACTTTAATGCCAACGGACAGACAGTTCAGAGTACGCTATCTGGAAACGAGTCGTATAGTCAAACTGTTTCGAATGTGCCGATTCAACTATTATATGATACGGATAAATACTATATCCACGGCTATGAGAATACAGCTACTGTAAAGCTTAGTAGTGCTAACCGTGTGCAATTGAATGCAGAGTCAAATGCAGATACACGAACATTTAGAGTTACTGCTGATCTAACGAATGTTGGTGAAGGCACACATGAAGTATCATTGAAAGTACGTAACCTAAGCAGTGCTGTTACATCGAGGTTGCAACCTGAAACGATCACCGTTACAATTGAAAAGAAAGTGACGAAAACGTTTGATGTAGAAACTGTTGTGCCTTCTGGTTCTACACCATCTGGTTATGAATTGGATAAAACCAAGGTTGATCCAGATGAAGTGACGATCACGACAGGAGATAAAACACTATCTGAGATCCACCAAGTAGTAGCTGTTGTTGATCCTTCCATGATAAAAGATGAAGGTATCAATAGTGAAGTACCTGTTCAAGCGTTGAATCAGGCAGGGGAGGCATTGAGTATCGTGTCGGATCCTGTTCAGGTAAAAGTGACCGCAGATGCAATCAAACCGAAAAAATCGGTGCGTCTATATGGAACACAACAAGGCACACCAGGTTCAGGTGTTAAGAGTTACGACTTTAAATTTTCAGAACTAGATGCAGTGGTCACTGGTTCGAATGAACAGCTTGCATTGATTGGCGACAGTATTCCGGTACCAATCGATGTCTCAGGTATCACTCATCGGACAACAAGAAACATCGATATCCCGGTTGAACGAGGGTTAAGTATTTCACCAAAGTCAGTGAGTGTTGAAATCACACCGATTTTAGCTTCATCTGATAGCAGTTCTTCAACCAATCGAAGTCAAGGTTCTGAAAAAGAGAACAATACAAATACAAGTTTTTCAACGACGAATTCGACGACATCGTCTTCATCACAACAATCGGAGTCTAGTCAAGGCTCTGAAAGTAGCGTCTCGAGTGAATCAACAAGTAGCAGTACTCAAATGAGTCAAACGAATTCATCGGAAAATTAAGTTAAAGGAGCAAATTTACAATTATGGGTAAATATTTTGGAACGGATGGTGTCCGTGGCGAGGCAAACAAAGAACTGACACCAGAATTAGCGTTTAAATTAGGTAGATGTGGCGGTTATGTCTTGAGTCAGCATGAGACAGACGGAAAACGTCCGCGTGTATTGGTCGGACGTGACACAAGAATTTCAGGCCAGATGTTAGAGGAAGCATTGATATCCGGATTATTATCTGTTGGTATTGAAGTATTCCAACTTGGCGTGATTTCAACTCCAGGAGTCGCTTATTTAACAAGATTACAAAAAGCCAGTGCCGGAGTAATGATTTCTGCTTCTCATAATCCAGCGCAAGATAATGGAATCAAATTTTTCGGTGCAGATGGATTTAAATTAGTAGATGATCAAGAATTAGAGATTGAGGCTTTATTAGATGCAGAAGTAGACGAATTACCACGACCTTCTGCTGAAGGGCTTGGTACAGTAGAAGAATTTCCAGAAGGTCTGTTGAAATATTCTCAATTCCTAGTACAAACGATCAATGGAGATCTTTCTGGATTGACTATTTGTGTCGATGCTGCAAATGGTGCGACTTCAACATCTGTTAATCGCTTGTTTGCAGATTTGGAAACAGATTTCTATACGATGGGAACAAATCCAAATGGGTTGAACATCAATGATGGAGTTGGTTCGACACATCCAGAAAAATTGGCAGAAATGGTTGTGGAAAAAGGTGCAGATGCTGGTTTAGCTTTCGATGGTGATGGCGACCGTATCATTGCAGTTGATGAACTAGGAAATATCGTTGATGGCGATAAAATCATGTTCATCTGTGCGAAATATCTTTCTGAAAAGAATCGTTTGAAGAAAGATACGATCGTTACTACGGTCATGAGTAATCTAGGATTCCATAAAGCAGTGGAAAGTATCGGCTTAAAAGATGTGATCACGCAAGTAGGAGATCGCTATGTAGTAGAAGAAATGCGCAAGAATGACTACAATTTTGGTGGGGAACAATCTGGGCACATGATTTTCTTAGATTTCAATACTACTGGAGACGGTATGTTATCTGGAATCCAATTATTGAATATCATGAAGCAAACAGGTAAAAAACTATCTGAACTTGCGGCAGAAGTAACGATCTATCCGCAAAAATTAGTAAATATCCGTGTCAGCAACAAAAATGGTGCAATGGAAGTACCTGCAATCAAAGCAGTTATCGAAGAGGCAGAAGCAGAAATGGGTGGTGAAGGAAGAATTTTAGTTCGTCCTTCTGGAACAGAACCGTTATTACGTGTAATGGCTGAAGCACCAACACATGAAAAAGTTGATTATTACGTGGATAAAATCGCAGCAGTTGTAAGAGAAGAAATTGGATTAGACTAACATCTGGTCACGTGATTTTTCTTGTGATAAGTCGACACCAAGACTTTATCCAAGGTGTCAATGAATCGCTTTAAATAAAAAAGCAATCAATCTTTAAATTTGGAAAACAAATTTTGAGATTGATTGCTTTTTTTGTTGGACGAGTAGTACAAAAAAGAAGATCGACTGAAAATGACCGCTCTTTCTTAAAATCACCAGGAGACACAAAAACCAATCATACAAGTCAACTCCTTCACGATTTCTTTAGACCTTCCTTCTAGGTTATAGAAAAGCTAGTTGGATAGGAGAATTTCCAAAGTACTGTGCTCTAATGCAGACAACTGTTATGTGACAACTTTATTTTCTTTATGTAAGAAAAATAGTGTTTCCAAAAACACTGGATGTATTAAACTAACAGCGATAATACCCTCAGAAAGGAAAGTGATAAGATGAAATCTATAAGGAAATACCTGCCTTTATTTGCAATGCTACTTCTTTTTATAAAACCTTTTGTAGCAGTCGCCGTTTCTACACAAGGATCAGTTGAAGAGGTGATCATCAAGAATGGAGAATTCAATGAAGGATTGAAAGATTGGATCGTTTCAAGTCCTGGAGAAAACAACCCATCTCTTGTAGTGGATAGTAACGGCAATCAATATGTAAAAGCAACGAATGGTGAAAATATCCTCCAATATGTTCAGTTAAAACCAAATTCTACGTATCGATTTGCGTATTACGTGATTGGTGATCCTGTTTTTCCAGCGATTGTCGAGTTTGGCACGTTAAATCATGACCAAGGATACCATCCACTGAAGGAAGAAAAGCATTATAACATCGCTTGGAAACAACATGAATTTATTTTTACAACACCAACAGATGAGAATACTTATGTCATTCGCTTTGCTTCGAGTGGCAATGGCGAAGCTAAATTTGATAATATTCAAGCCGCTTGGTTGGATTTGGAGAGTCCATCGATTCCACAAAACCTACTGGTGGAAAATGTTACTTCTGATACGGTGATTTTGTCGTGGGAGGCATCCACAGATAACATCGGTGTAGCCGGCTATCGTGTTTATCGGGATAAACAGTTGGTCCAAGAGGTTCAAGGAGAACAGTTTACTGATACTGGGTTGACGGAAGACGCTGAATATACATATGAGGTACGGGCTTTTGATGCAGCAGGGAACCAGTCAGAAGCAAGCAATGAAGTCTTTGCACGAACAAGTGTATCAGTGGATTTGGAGAGTCCATCGATTCCACAAAACCTACTGGTGGAAAATGTTACTTCTGATACGGTGAGTTTGTCGTGGGGGGCATCCACAGATAATATCGGTGTAGCCGGCTATCGTGTTTATCGGGATAAACAGTTGGTCCAAGAGGTTCAAGGAGAACAGTTTACTGATACTGGATTGACGGAAGACACTGAATATACATATGAGGTACGGGCTTTTGATGCAGCAGGGAACCAGTCAGAAGCAAGCAATAGAATCAATGTAAGAACGAAGGAAATCGTTGATCACAAGCCGCCTACGACACCTATGAATGTAAGGGCGACAGTCGTGACAGAAAATAAAGTGACCTTACTTTGGGAAGCTTCCAGTGATGAGAGTGGCATTAGAAGTTACCAAGTGTATCGAAATAGTATTTTGGTCGGTAGCCTTCCAGGCGATACCTTATCCTATACAGATACGAATTTATCTGAAAAAACAAAATATTATTATACAATAACCGCCTGTGATCATGTTGGAAATGTATCGGTAGCAACGAAAGCGTTGCTCATCACGACCAAAGGAACAACCCTTCCTCCAATAGTAGAAGAAAAGCCGAAAGAAGAAAAACCTTCTCCAAGCGTGCCTCGACCTCCGCAAAAAGAGAATATAGGCAACTCAACAGTAGATGCTTCTGGTAACAAAATGGAGAAAGAACAGACGGGGATGATAAATCAAGGGGAGAATCGCCCCGTAGATCATTCACTTAATCTAACTGCAGAGGCAATACAAAAAATCAGTAAAATATTGACTAAAGATAGTGTTAAAAAATTGCCAATGACCGGTACACAAAAGAACGCTCTTGTAAAGATGAGTGGCGTGGGTATAACAGTAATTAGTTTGTGTTTGTTTTATATAAGGAAACGGAGAAAATAAAAAAGATTCTGGTACAAAAGCAAGTAATACTTTTTGTCTCAGAATCTGTATACGCATAAACAGTAAGGCAGAAGCATGTTGTTGAGAAAATAAGTCACAATTCACAAAATCTCGAAAAGTGATTTCTGTGAATCCGTCCTAATGTTCGGAGTGAAATACTTCTGCCTCGACTGTTTTTTGTCATTCTACTGTTACTGATTTTGCGAGATTACGTGGTTTATCGACGTCTAATCCTCTTAGAAGTGTGGCATAATAGGCAATTAATTGAGTAGGGATAACTGTAGCCAATGGTGTCAATAATGGATGGACCACAGGAAGAACGAGTTGGTCTTGTTCCGTTTCAAGTCCCTTTGCCGCAATCACTAATGTTTTCGCTCCACGGCTTTCTACTTCTCTCAAATTACCTCTTGTATGTGATCCAGTAACCGCCTCGCTAATGATCCCAATCACTGGTGTTCCTTCTTCGATCAAAGCGATCGTTCCGTGTTTTAATTCACCGGCTGCAAATCCTTCCGCTTGGATATAGCTGATTTCCTTTAATTTCAAAGCAGCTTCCAGTGAAACAGCGTAATCAGCTCCGCGTCCGATATAAAACGCATTTCGAGTATCTGTCAAATACTCTACAGCAAGTTGATGCAGTTCATCTTTTTGTGTGATGATCTCTTCCATGGTATTTGCTACAATACCAAGTTCATGGCTAATATCGAATGTTTGTGCATTTGTTAATTGTTTTGTTTCACCAATGCCCTTCGCCAACAGTGCAAGTACAGCAATTTGTGCTGTATAAGCTTTGGTTGATGCAACAGCGATTTCAGGTCCCGCATGTAATAGAAGAGTGAAAGAAGCTTCTCTTGATAAAGTTGAACCTGGAACGTTTGTGATCGTCAATGTAGGGTGCCCTAGTTCATTGATTTTAACTAAAACCTGACGACTGTCAGCTGTTTCACCACTTTGACTTAAGAAAACAAAAAATGGTTTTTCCGAAAGTAAAGGCATCGAATAACCAAATTCACTAGCTAAGTGGACTTCTACAGGAATATTCGTCAATTTTTCGAGTATTGGCTTACCTGCTAGGCCTGCATGATAGCTCGTTCCGCAAGCTACGATGAAAATCCGATCACTTTCTTTCGCGGTAGCTAACATTTTTTCATCCATCACAATTTGATGCTGTTGGTTCGTATATGCTTGGATGATTTTTCTCATCACGATGGGCTGTTCATCGATTTCTTTCAGCATATAGTAAGGATATGTCCCTTTTTCGATGTCTGTTGCATCGATCTGTGCCTCGAAAGAAGGGCGATCCACAGAAATACCGTCAATTGTTTGGATAGATATATCGTCTTTTGTTACGATGACTACTTCACCATCTTCGATTTCGACGAACTCTCTAGTATAAGAAAGCATTGCCATTGCGTCGCTAGCAACTACATTGAACCCATCCCCTAAGCCAATCAATAAAGGGCTTTTATTTTTTGCTACGAAGATCGTGTTAGGAAGAGTTCTGTCTATCAATGCAAAAGCATAAGAACCTTTGATCAATTGTAATGCTTTAGTGAATGCAACTTTTGTAGGCCATCCTTGATCTGCGAAAAATTCGATCAAATGAGCAACGATCTCTGTATCTGTTTCTCCAACAAAAGTATCGCTTGCCAAATAATTTGTTTTTATTTCTTCAAAATTTTCGATCACACCGTTATGGACAAGAACGAAACGACCTGTTTGTGAAGTATGCGGATGTGCATTTTCTTCAGTCGGTTCACCGTGAGTTGCCCATCTTGTATGGCCAATACCGATGGAGCCGATCATTTCATCTGTTAATTTATCCTTTAGATTTTGGATTCTGCCCTGCGCCTTGATCAAGTAATCTGCTTCATCATTTGCAATAAAGATACCAGCTGAATCGTAGCCACGGTATTCTAATTTTTCAAGTCCGTTTATCAAACCAGGAGTTACATTTTCTAAACCTATCATTCCAACAATTCCACACATAAAAAAACATCCTACTTTCTATAATAATCTCATTAAGAAAGTTTCCAGCTGCATGAATATTCCTTTGTTCTATCCTCACAGATAGTTTTTTTGAATATCCTATAGAGTGCATTCCCTGAGGTCACCCGCCGAAATTTCGATAAACCTCTTCCTCGTCATCTGTCGCTACAGATCAGGCGCTATTCCGTTAATGGTCTATTCGTACCACCTTTTAATATTTTTTCTGGAAACATCTAAAATAATAACTTTTTTATGTTGGTTTTGTCAATGGATAAGCAAAAAAATATAATTGGTATATATATATTCGGCGTAACTGGTAAAAATCCTAATTTTAGCTATCATCTTTTTGAATAGTTCGGTACAATAATATTTAAGAAACAAAAGGAGGAGCAAAATGGAAGCGCAAATAGAAATCATGACATTGGGTCAGTTAAAACAACGTTTAGCCGAACTTGAAAAAACAAGTGAGATCACTGATGAAACGAAAATATTTTTGGATACAGGTTGGGATAGTATCCAAGAAATCTCTCCTGACGCGTTAGCGGTGGAGGATGCACAACGTTTTGTAGTAGAAGATGAATTTACAAAAGAAAAATTCATTGGTTATGCATTAGAAGAAAAAGCAGAGAAAATGAATGCTGAAGAGAAAAAAGAAAAAGTGATCGTCATCAAAAATTTATATTAGGAGAGAAGTCGTATGAATAAAAAGCGTTGGATCGCCGTTTTGATTGCTGCTGGGTTGTTGGTCATCTCGTTAGTCTCGTCAAGTTTAACTACGAAAGAGAAAGAAGAAACACAAATGACTGGCTTGAATAGTCTGCTTTATGGAAGTGATGAATTGACGCCAACAGTGCTTGAAGATGGGGATAGTACAGAAAAAATCGTGAAACTGACTGTTGATGGCACGATAGCCAGTGGTGGTTCATCGGGACTGTTTGCATCAGAAGGATACAATCATGAAAACTTTATGGAACAATTAAAAGCAATTCAAGAAGACAAGAGTGTAAAGGGAATCTTTTTAGAAGTGAATTCTCCAGGAGGCGGCGTTTATGAAAGCGCCGAAATTGCTAAGACATTGAAAGATATTCGTACAGATCGAAAAATCCCGATGTATGTGAGTATGAAAAACACAGCAGCCAGTGGTGGCTATTACATCTCTGCGCAAGCAGACAAAATCTTTGCAACAGATGAAACGGTTACTGGATCGATTGGAGTAATCATGTCTGGTTTGAATTATTCAGGATTATTGGAAAAGCTCGGAGTGGAAGATACGACTGTGAAGAGTGGTGCGCTCAAAGATATGGGGTCAAGTACTAGACCACCAACGAAAGAAGACCAAGAAGTACTTCAAGCGTACATCGATAGTGCTTATAATCGGTTTGTGAAGGTAGTCAGCGAAGGAAGACACAAAACAGAAGCTGAAGTGAAACAGATTGCTGACGGCCGTATCTATGATGGGGCACAAGCGAAAGAAATTGGTTTAGTCGATGAGATTGCTTATCCAGAGGATGCACTAAAAGCAATGCGTAAAGAACAAAAACTAGAAAATGCACAGTTAGTTGAATATTCCGCTAGTTCTACTGGTTTTGCTAATACGTGGCTAGGTTCTAAATTAGCTCAATTCCAAGGATTAAAAGCTTCAGAAACCAATCAGATCTTGACACTTCTTGAAAATCTTGGGACAGCGGAATCACCAAAAGCAATGTATTATTACGGAGGTGAGTAAGAATGTCTGAACATTTAGAAGAGGACCAAACAAAAGCTGAGCAAGAGCATCATGACCGTCCAGCAGTTGGACCTGATCCTAATTTCTCTCAAAAAGTTCTCCAATCTTTTAAAGAACGTCCTTTGACGGAAAGTGAAATTGAGACGAAACAGAAAAATTGGCAAAGGTATACAAAAGAACGACCAGAAGTTCCAAAAGTCAATGATTTCCCAAAGTATTTTTATGCTGGGTTTTGGGTAAGGCTTGGTGCCTTTTTGATTGATTTGTTATGTATAGGTTCAATTACTCGATTGACATTAGGTATCGCTTTGAATCTTGGTTGGATCGATTATGCGGATTCTTACCTAAGTTTCTATGGTGGAGCGGCATTGGTCATTTATTTAGCTTATTTTGTTTTATTGACGAAACTGAACCATGGACAAACGATCGGCAAAATGATTTTTGGCATTCGTGTAGTTGGTTTTGACGAGACAGAATTAAGTTGGTCGACTGTTTTGGTTAGAGAAGGTGCATGCCGATTCATACTAAAATTTCCATTGTTGTTTATAGGTTATCTGCCAGTTATCTTTAGCAAGAAAAAACAGCATATTGGTGATTACTTCTCAAATACGAGTGTTGTAACGATCAATTTGATCAAGGCTTTCAACCAAGAAGTAAATGCATAACATAAAAAAATCATGATAATACAAAAAATATTGTCATGATTTTTTTTATTTGCTACTATTGGAAGCGATGAACTGAAAGGAGGGGGAAGAAGTGGACCAAATTGATTTTCCAGATAAATATGAAAATCTGATGCGTATTGCGCAACAAGCCTTAGCAGACCATCGGTACACACAGGCGAAAGAACTATTGTTACGGGCATATGACCTAGAACCTAACTTTGAGGCAAATAGTCTGCTAGTCTTTTGTCTATTTGAACTTGATGAAAAACAAGAAGCGTTGAGTCAAGCAGTGCTTCATGAAAGTGAATATCTGGCAAGCAAAGAATTTGCTGGATTTTATTTTGATTTATTGATCGCAAACAATGATTTTTTGTATGCCCGCAAACTGGTTGCAAGTTGTACTTTCCCAGAAGAATTTGAACAGTCTATTATCAATAAAGTCCAACAAGCGGAGCAATTTTCCAGCCAAATGGAACGGCAAAATATTCGAGAAATCCACCGTTTGGCAGAGTTATTACCTACAATGGCACCGGCTGAACAGTTATTGATGATCAAAAAAATCGAAGAGTTACCCTACCATGAATTTGTTCAGGTAGTAACAAAATTGATCATTATGCCTGAAGTCCAGTTATTGGCGAGAGCGAAGATGCTCGAATCACTGACCCAAGTGAAAGAGTGTCATCCTATTTCGTATTTGACAATCGACGAAACATTAGTCCAATTCATTCCTAAGTCACTGCCTATGCCAGAAAACCAGCCTGCTTATCAAGAGCTTCGTCGATTAGCAGAAGAATTTGAGAACCAAGACGCATTTTTAAGCACAGTTTTGAAAGAAGAGTTTGCTATGCAATCTGCGCTCGTTTATCCGATCTATGATACATATATCAATGATCCCAACAGCTGGTTCGACTTAACTGTAGCAGTATACCGCAACGACCTACCTGCGGACTACACAGAAGTAGAAATAGCAGAATTCATGAATAAAAGAGCGGATATTTTGAAAGAAATGATGATCTTACAAGAGGGGATCAGATACTAAAAAGATAAAAAAGTCATGAAAAACGGGGATTCTAGTCACTCAATATGTTTACAATTTGAGAGGGTTAGTGTACTATTTAAAGGTATGCATGAAACGTTTTTGATGTATAAAATGAATTTCTAAACTCGGAGGGAATTAAATGACTGCAACATTTGAAAAAAAAGGCACAAATGATGGTGTTTTAAAATTTACGATTGCGCAAGATGAAATCCAAAAAGGACTAACAACTGCGTTTAATAAAGTTAAAGGAAACTTGAATGTACCAGGATTCCGTAAAGGAAAAGTTTCTCGTCAAGTATTTAATCGTATGTATGGTGAAGAAGCACTTTATGAAGATGCATTGAATGCTGTTTTACCAGAAACTTATGAAGCTGCTGTTAAAGAAGCTGGAATCGACCCTGTATCTCAACCTCAAATCGATGTTGAAAGTATGGAAAAAGGCCAAGACTGGGTGATCACTGCTGAAGTAACAGTGAAACCTGAAGTGAAATTAGGTCAATATAAAGACTTAGTCGTTGAAAAACAAGACCGTGAAGTAACAGAAGCAGACCTTGAAGAACGTATCAAACGCGAACAAGAAGCACAAGCTGAATTAGTGATCAAAGAAGACGCTGCAGCAGAAAATGGCGATACAGTAGTGATCGATTTTGAAGGTTTCGTTGATGGCGAAGCTTTTGACGGTGGAAAAGGTGAAAACTACTCACTTGAATTAGGTTCTGGCTCATTCATTCCTGGATTTGAAGAACAACTTGTTGGTAAAAAATCAGGAGAAAGCCTAGATGTAACTGTGACATTCCCAGAAGATTATCAAGCAGAAGATCTAGCTGGAAAAGAAGCAGTCTTCAAAGTGACTGTTCATGAAGTAAAATCAAAAGAAGTTCCTGAATTAGACGATGAATTTGCAAAAGATGTGGATGATGAAGTATCTACATTGGCAGAACTAAAAGAAAAATACCTTAAAGAATTAACTGAAGCAAAAGAAAAAGCAGCAGATGATGCAAAAGACGAAGCTGCTATCCGTTTAGCTGTTGAAAATGCAGAAATCGTTGACCTTCCACACGTAATGGTCCACGATGAAGTACACCGTTCAATGGACGAATTCTTGAACAATATGCAACGTCAAGGAATCTCACCAGAAATGTACTATCAATTAACTGGTTCTACTGAAGAAGACTTGCATAAACAATTTGAAGGTGAAGCGGAAACTCGTAC
Organism: Enterococcus sp. BSD2780061688st2 D3; assembly: GCF_005844145.1. NCBI lineage: Bacteria > Bacillati > Bacillota > Bacilli > Lactobacillales > Enterococcaceae > Enterococcus > Enterococcus sp. BSD2780061688st2 D3. The sequence goes on along the minus strand of NZ_SPHN01000004.1, from coordinate 170,969 downwards.
AAAAACAAACCTTGTGATCGAAGCAATCGCTAAAGCTGAAAACTTAGAAGCAACTGAAGAAGAAATCAATGCAGAAATCCAAGAATTGGCTGATTCTTACAACATGCCAATCGACCAAATCAAACGTGTATTGACAGATGATATGTTAGAACACGATGTAACAATGAAAAAAGCAATCGATTTGATCACTGGTACAGCAACTGAAGCAGAATAATTTTTGCTAGATGAAAATCGAAAGTAGACAGGCTATGATTATAGCCTGTCTCTTTTTCCCTTTCTTAGGGATTATGTAGATTGTTTTGTACTTTTGCTTTTATTTAAATTATGTTATGATAGTAAAAGACTGTAAAGTCTGTGATAGTTTCTTGCATGTTCAAGTGCGAGTTAAGGGGTGAAGACCATGTATGATAATCCAAGTGGTAACGAGACCGTACGTTGTTCTTTTTGCGGAAAGACACAAGAAGAAGTAAAAAAAATCGTAGCAGGTCCAGGGGTCTACATCTGTAATGAATGTATCGACCTATGTAAAGAAATCATTGATGAAGAATTTTATGAAGAAGCTCTACGCGAGTTTACAGAAGTGCCGAAACCAGCAGAAATTTTAGATGTCTTAAATAGTTATGTGATTGGTCAAGATCGTGCAAAACGATCATTAGCTGTAGCTGTGTACAATCATTACAAACGCGTCAACCAACAAGCGCAAGATGATGCTGATGAAGTAGAACTACAAAAGAGTAATATCTGTTTGATTGGTCCTACTGGATCAGGGAAAACATTTTTAGCACAAACGTTAGCGAAGACATTGAATGTTCCTTTTGCGATTGCGGATGCTACAAGTCTAACAGAAGCGGGTTATGTCGGAGAAGATGTAGAAAATATCTTATTGAAGTTATTGCAATCAGCTGATTATAACGTTGAGCGTGCGGAAAAAGGGATCATCTACATTGATGAAATCGATAAAATCGCGCGTAAAAGCGAAAATGTCTCAATCACTCGTGATGTTTCGGGTGAAGGAGTACAACAAGCTTTACTAAAAATTCTTGAAGGTACAGTAGCGAGCGTTCCACCTCAAGGAGGACGTAAACATCCTCATCAAGAATTCATCCAGATCGATACTACGAATGTATTATTCATCGTAGGTGGTGCTTTCGATGGTATCGAGACAATCGTCAAAAACCGTATGGGTGAGAAAACGATTGGATTTGGTACGAACAATCAGAAATTATCAGAGGATGAAAGTGTGATGCAACATATCATTCCAGAAGATTTGCTGAAGTTTGGGCTGATTCCTGAATTCATCGGACGCTTACCAGTAATGGCGGCTCTGGAAAAACTAACAGCTGCCGATCTTGTTCGCATCTTGACTGAACCAAAAAATGCATTAGTCAAACAATATCAAAAATTGCTATCTTTAGACGATACTGAGTTGGAATTTGAACCAGATGCACTAGAAGCAATTGCGAAAAAAGCAATCGACAGAAATACCGGTGCGCGCGGCTTGCGTTCGATCATCGAAGAAATCATGATGGATGTGATGTTTGATATTCCATCAAATGAAGCAATCGAAAAAGTGATCATCACAAAAGAAGCTGCTGAACTTACTGGTGAGCCAACGATTGTCTACAAAGATTCTGAGAAAAAAGCTGGCTAAAACTTTAGGCTGTTGCGAAAGTCGTTTATCGCTTTTGCGGCAGCTCTTTCTTTAGTATCGAAGGAGCAAATGGAAAAAGCGAAAGGCAGTTTAAAAAAGCTGTTAGTCAAGCATCGAATGATACCACCAGTTTGACTGAGGGTTAGTAGTGTTTAAGGAGAGAAGAGTTATGAAAGTACATCAAGCGGATATCGTGATCAGCGCGGTCGCGCCAAAACAATATCCAGAAACAGATCTACCTGAAATCGCTTTGGCAGGAAGATCAAATGTGGGAAAGTCATCATTTATCAATACATTGATTGATCGCAAAAATTTGGCACGTACTTCAGGCAAGCCTGGTAAGACACAAACACTGAATTTTTACTTGATTGAAAATGCGTTGCACTTTGTTGACGTTCCAGGTTATGGGTATGCGAAAGTATCAAAAACAGAACGTGCAAAATGGGGAAAGATGATCGAAACCTATATCACAACTAGGGAGCAATTGCGTGCAGTTGTCTCGTTAGTTGATTTACGCCACAGACCTTCACAAGAAGATATCCAAATGTACGAATTTTTGAAGTACTATGATATTCCAGTTATCGTAGTAGCTACAAAAGCAGATAAAATCCCTAGAGGAAAATGGAATAAACACGAAAGTGAAATAAAGAAAGCACTTGATTTTGATCATAACGATCAATTTATTTTGTTTTCTTCTGTAACGAAGCAAGGAAAAGAAGAAGCGTGGCAGGCTATTGAAGCGGCAATTGCAGAATAAAAAAGTTAAAAAGACTTGTAGTGATTTGATACTCCAGCGAGTGGAGAAATTCAAATTTACTACAAGTCTTTTTTTATTTCTTTTTCTTGTCTTTTTTTAAATCATCTTTTGGTTTTAAGAAGCGATCGATTTCTTCCTTAGAAGCAACTGTTTTTTCTGGATCAACCGCAAATGATTCGAATAATTTATCAAGATTATCGGTGCGTTCAAATTTTAAGCCCATTTTGTCCACCTCGTTTGAGAATTTATAGCTTCATTCTACCATGGAATATTTGTAAATGCAGTCAAGACTTTAAATTTTAGTTTTTTCTTATATTTGGTTATAATTTAATTATAAAATAATTTGAAAGAGGTGAGAAAGGTATGGAAGAGAATAAATTATTAATGACGATCCAACTGACCGAATTGAATCAATTTGAGAAGAAAAATCAAATTGAGGATTGGCTTGCGTTTATTCGATTGTTGATTACGCCGTCCTATTTCCAATCTTCTCATCAAGGAATGAGACCATTCGAATTGAAGAGATTCCAACAAGTGTTACTTCAGGAGGGTCCGCTGGATTTTGGCTGGTTCATCATAGGAAATGACGGAAATGAATTCAGCATTCATTTTGACGGACAAGAAATAGTGATGAAAAATATTTTTCAAAAGCAACTGATGGATAAGCATGCTGCTGTCATACGAGATTATATCAGAACAAAGATGTTTCAGCATGGTGTTTTTGCTTACTTAAGACCTTACGATGAATTCGTGTACAACAATACCACAGATATAGATGAACGTTTGCTCATTGAAACGAAAGAAGAGATTCGTCTATTACCAAAAATCAAACGGGCAGATGGAGAAATCATCGTTGATTGTAATCAATTTTCTGGATATGACCTATCTTACCAAGGGTTGTGTTTTACTTCTTGCTGGGAAATGTACTACAGTTCCTACTATTATCGTGTGATTCCCAAACAAATCTTCTTGGATGTGCAACAAGTGGAATGGGTCAAAGAGTATGAGAATCAGGTAGTTGCTGTACAGCTTTATCGCGACCCCTTCAATTGGAAAGCTGAAGTCAATCAGCAATTTCAAGCTTACTATCGCGATCAGTTGGGATTTGATCATTTAGCGTGGGACAATGGCGTAGGACTATTAAAAGCTCCTTTTATAGAATATGCCTATACAGACAAAAGTGTTCAATCTGTTCAATATCAAAACAGAATGATGCAGCCTGCCCCCAAGAAGAAAGCTACCTTTTTTGTTACTAGAAATTATAATTTTGAAAAAGATGAATATAGAGAAAAGAGGATAAAAGGTGCATTGAATACTCAAGCTTACTTCCCTTGGGTGGATGAGCAACGTGCGCAAATGATGTCTTACAAAGTAATCGATCCGAGCATTACACTAGATAACGGTATCCAAGCTTATTGTTATTATATCCGAGAGTACTTGGAAGTAGCGGTAGAGGATGAAAAGTATCAAGAATACCTGTTGATTTTGCGGCTTTATGTCCCAAGTGATATTTTAAAAAAAGTGCCTCTGGATGAGATACGTGAGGAATTATCCGATATCAAGTTCAAAAGATTTAGAAAACGAAGAGGTAGATTGGCTTTTGACGTAAAGAAAGATATCCATCATTTGAGAGTAGAGATCTTAGATTATCCTAAGTTAGAACAGTTAGCGACAGCGCAAAAAAGTTGAGGTGAAAAAAATGGATAAACGTTTATACTATCGTATCATGCTACCTACAGCATTACTTGCTTTACTCATTTTTTTGATTCCAAGAATACCGATACGTTCAATTTTGGGATTTTTAGTCATGCTTAGCGGACTGGGCTTTTATTATTATACCCTTCATAAAACTAAAATAAGTAAACAAAAGGAAAAGGTCTAATCGCTAACCAGATGGTTGACCGAAAGTGATAGTTAAATAAGTGATAAATAACAGAACGTCGAAGCACACAAAAGCTTGTGGTATTCGAACTTACGTGGACGTATTCAAGGTTCTGTCATTTATCGCTTTTTTTGATATATAGGGTGAATTTTGAATGAAATGATTCGTTTGTGGCTGTAAGAGAATATTTTTGAATGTTTTTGAATGTTTTGTATTGAATTTATAAAAATAATGTGCTACTATTTGTCATGAGGTGATCGTGGAAATGCTTACAGAGGAACGAAGACAGAAAATACTTCATTTATTGGATCAACATAAGATCGTGAAGTCACAGGATCTAGTAAACCTTCTAAATGCTTCTGAATCAACAATCAGACGCGATTTACAGGACTTAGAAAACGATGGGCTTCTTGAACGTATCCATGGTGGTGCAAAAAAAGGACAACTTTTAGGCTTTGAACAAGCAATGAGCGAAAAAACGCTCAAAAACGTTCACGAAAAACATAAAATTGCCCAAATCGCTGCGGAATTGATCAATGATGAAGACGTGATCTACTTGGATGCTGGTTCAACGACATTGGAAATGATTCCTTATCTACAGGGGAAAAAAATTACTATTGTCACCAATTCAGTCAAACATGCTGCAAGTCTAGTTGACTTACAACTTCCTACGATCATTCTAGGAGGCATGATCAAGTTATCAACGAATGCAGTATTAGGCTCTAGCGTGATCGAGCAATTAAAAGACTTTCATTTCAATAAAGCGTTCATGGGGATGAATGGTGTCCATGTTGAGCGTGGTTTTACGACGCCAGACCCAGAAGAAGCTGCGGTAAAACGTCTAGCGATGGCACATTCAGAAGAAAGTTTTGTCTTAGTCGATCAATCGAAATTCAATCAATTAAGTTTTACTTTTGTCGCACCTTTAGAAGCAGCTACGATCGTAACCGAGTGTTGTCCATCAGAATATGCGGAACAATATCGTGAACGGACAACAATTAAGGAGGCTATACAATGATTTACACAGTAACATTGAACCCGTCAATTGACTTTATTGTAAAAGTTGATGGATTGAAACTAGGTGATTTGAATCGAATGAAAGAAGACTTCAAACTACCTGGTGGGAAAGGTATCAACGTATCAAGGATCTTGAAAAGGATGGACACGGAATCGACCGCTCTTGGATTTTTAGGTGGATTTACCGGCAATTTTATTTCTGAATGGTTAAAGGAAGAGCAAATCAATACAGCCTTTACCAACGTCCAATCTGATACACGAATCAATATCAAATTGAAATCGGATACTGAAACGGAAATCAATGGATTAGGACCAGTTCTTTCTGAAAAAGAAATTGAAGATTTAAAACAAGCAATGAATAACGTAAAAAAAGGCGATATCGTTGTTTTGTCAGGTAGCACACCAGCAAGTTTAAGAAACGGATTTTACCAAGAATTAATTGAGATTATCCGTGGAAAAGAAGCAGAATTTGTGATTGATACAACAGGTGATGATCTTAAAGATGCTTTAGCGAAAAGACCATTACTGATCAAGCCGAACAATCATGAATTAGCTGAACTATATCACACAGAATTCAAGAGTATCGAGGATATCCTTCCATATGGTAAAAAATTACTTGAAGAAGGTGCTCAAAACGTATTGATCTCTATGGCCGGTGATGGTGCTTTACTCTTCACAAAAGATGGTGCGTATCAGTCGAATGTCTTAGTACGTCCGTTGAAAAATTCGGTAGGAGCAGGAGATTCAATGATTGCTGGTTTTATTGGATCTTTCAGCAAAGATCATGATCCAGTTGAAGCATTCAAATGGGGAGTTGCATGCGGAAGTGCTACAGCATTCTCTGATGATTTAGCAACAAAGGCATTGATCGATGAATTAATACCAGAAGTTGAAATTACAAAAATTGATTGATTTCTAGGAGGGTTATCATGAATATTAAAGACTTAATGATCAAAGATGCAATGATCATGGACCTACAAGCGACTGATAAAAAAGGCGCAATTGATGAAATGGTCCAAAAAATGTATGAAGCAGGTCGTATTTCAGATATTAAAACCTACAAAGACGGTATTTTAGCACGTGAAGCACAAACATCAACTGGTTTAGGTGACGGTATTGCAATGCCTCACGCAAAAAATGCAGCTGTCAAAGAAGCAACAGTTTTATTTGCCAAAAGCAAAAAAGGTGTTGACTATGAATCATTAGATGGTCAACCAACGTATTTGTTTTTCATGATTGCTGCACCAGAAGGGGCAAATGATACTCATTTACAAGCATTAGCAGCATTATCCCGACTTTTGATCGACCCAGATTTTGTCGGAAAATTAAAACAGGTGGAAACACCAGAAGCTGTTCAAGAATTATTCCAAACAGCAGAAGAACAAAAAGAAGCAGAAGAAAAAGCTGAAAAGGAAGCACAAGCAACAGAAAAAAGTTTAGATCCTAAAAAGAAATATATCGTTGCTGTAACTGCTTGCCCAACAGGAATCGCTCATACGTATATGGCAGAAGATTCGCTTAAGAAAAAAGCAAAAGAAATGGGCGTTGATATCAAAGTTGAAACAAATGGTTCTGAAGGGATCAAGAATCGTTTGACAGCAGAAGATATCGCTCGAGCAGATGGGGTCATCGTTGCTGCAGATAAAAAAGTTGAAATGGATCGTTTCGATGGGAAAAAATTAGTCAATCGACCAGTCAGCGATGGTATCCGCAAGCCAGAAGAATTGATCCAATTGGCAACGAATGACACTGCCCCAGTTTTCCATGGAGAAGGAAAAGATGGTGCAGCAGATGAAGGAAATGCTGATGGTACAGTTGGTCAAAGAATCTATAAAGATTTGATGAATGGTGTTTCTCATATGTTACCGTTTGTTATTGGTGGCGGGATCGCCATTGCTCTTTCCTTTATGATCGACCAATTCATGGGTGTTCCTCACGATCAATTGGCACACTTAGGAAATTATAACCAACTTGCTAGTTGGTTCAATCAAATCGGACAAGCTGCATTTGGCTTCATGTTACCAGTCTTAGCGGGATTCATTGCTTCAAGTATTGGTGATCGTCCTGGATTAGTTGTTGGTTTTGCAGCTGGTGCTTTAGCAAATACTGGTGGTGCAGGATTCTTAGGTGCATTGATCGGTGGTTTCATCGCAGGTTATGTGATCGTGTTCTTACGTAAAGTATTCAAGAATTTGCCAAAATCATTGGATGGGATTAAAACGATCCTATTTTACCCAGTCTTTGGTTTATTGATTACCGGATTCTTGATGTTGCTGGTCAATGTCCCTATGAAGGCGATCAATGATGCATTGAATAGCTTTTTGACTGGCATGAGTGGTTCAAATGCCGCACTACTTGGTGCTTTGCTAGCTGGAATGATGGCAGCCGATCTTGGTGGACCAATCAATAAAGCAGCATATGTATTTGGGACAGCTACTTTAGCTACAACTGTTGCAACTGGCGGAAGTGTAGTCATGGCATCTGTTATGGCAGGTGGTATGGTTCCACCATTAGCTATTTTCGTAGCAACACGTCTATTCAAAAATAAATTTAGCAAAACAGATCAAGATGCTGGTTTGACAAACATCATCATGGGGCTATCCTTTGTTACAGAAGGTTCTATACCTTTTGCAGCCGCTGACCCTGTTCGTGCTATTCCAAGTTTCATTATTGGTTCAGCCCTAACTGGTGGCTTAGTTGGTGCATTGGGAATTAAATTACTTGCACCACATGGTGGTATCTTCGTTGTTTTCCTAGTAAGTCAACCAATCATGTATCTTGTATTTATTGCTATCGGTGCAGTTGTTTCCGGTGTGATCTATGGTCTATTGAGAAAAACACCCGAATTAGCAAAAGCTTAAGATCAGTTCTAGTAACTACTTGGTTTCCTTTATTGAGGAAATCAAGTAGTTTTTTTGTGCAAATCTTTGACGGTTTAAAATGTGTATAGTATCATTTATTTATAATCAAAAATTAATAAATCGCATTGGCCAATAATGATGGATTTCTCAATTTTGAAAAATTTAAAATTATTTATATTGCTGAGAAAATCTTCGTGAATACATAGTGTATCTACAAATATAGCTGAAAATACTATTTGGAATCTTGGTATTTTTTTGTAATAAACAAGAACATAAAACTTAGTGGAGAAAACGAAACCGTTCCTTTTAGTTTGAAAAAATGAATAAATGTTATAATTTGATGAGAGTGATTGAGAAGAGAAATCTTTACATTGAAAGCAACCAGTAAAGATGAAAGCAATTAGAAAATAACGATTCATTTTCGTGGGAAATATAATTATCTTTAGTATATAAGCACGTCTAAATTCAAGTATATTGGAAAGTATGAGATTGCCACGTTGTTCATTGTATAGTGAGGAGGACAATTATGATGGAAAGGTTGAAAAATAATCGCAAGCAGCACGTTGTCGGTATTTTGTTCGTCACAATTCTACTGGCTGTTACTTGGTTCATTTCTCAACATCATGTTCAAGGAAAAACAGAAAAAGTGGCTGTTGTAAGCGGTGAGTTTTTACCTGAACAAAAAGATGCGCAAAAAATATCTGATAAAGAAATGACAAAACTTGCGCAATCAGCACTGGATAAAAGCAAATTCAATTTGGTTATCTCGCCAGAAGCAAAATTCTGTGAACAAACGTTAAAAGGAGATTTGAAGATCAAAAACCCAAGCAAAAATAGTTACCCTATCAATGTGGAGATTCGGGAGAAAACAACCGACCGACTTATTTATACTTCTGGAGCAATTGAACCTGGTTATGAAGTAAAAGAAGTGACTTTGGAACAAAAGTTGAAAAAAGGGGAGTATCCATCTGTTGCATTGTTTAGTCTCTATGATCCGATTACGAAAGAAAAAAAAGGACAAGTTGCCGCAGGAGTCAAATTAACGATCGAATAGGGAGGATAAGTGGATGAAAAGACTGTTGATTCGTTTATTATTAGTGGGCAGTTTTATCGGAGGCACGGTGCCGATGATCACTCAAGCGGAAGAAATAAACGAGAAAGAACATGCGGATATCCAAGTGAATGGATCATTGGGAGTAGACCATGAACGGATGGAAGAAATCAACGAAAGAAGTGAAGATTGGCTCAATGTGACGGTGGATACTGCGACGATTTTCTATAATGTCAATGGTCAAAAAAAGATCCAATCGCCAACTTATAATATTACGAATAATTCCAGTCGTCCGGTAGATGTTTCGATCACCAATTTTGTTCAAACAAATAACGAGTCGATTGCTGATATCTCTGCTTTGACTCTGACATCACCCATAGCAACAACAGATGAGACCCTGATTTCAAACGGCACACTAATCAATTTTGGTAGCCCCATCCACTTATTTACTTTAGCAAATAAGGAAGGGAAATTGACTACAGATGGATTGACTAATTATCCGTCTGCAACGACTTTTGGATATGGTGGCACATTGACTTCGAATTCGGTGTCGAAAAGTTCTCCAGTCTTTACGATGACGTTACAATTGGATGCCTTCTCGTGGATGGAACCTTAAAGAACCATAAAAAACGAGCAATACAAAAAGCGTATTGCTCGTTTTTTCTTCAATTTTTCTAGAATCTAAACGACTTTTGTCTTGCCCTTTTTTTTCAACTATGTTTTTCGAAGGATAAACCGAGAGCTTAAAAAGTTTAAGAAGCAATAGTCAATATCTTCTGTTCTTTTCAAGCTGATCGATTCTAGCCGGATGATTTATTTTAAAAAGATTGTTTCAGTGCAGGGTGATACGAACGCTTAGCAATTTCTTTTTTGACTGAAGAAAGATGTGATTCATCTGTCAAAATGACTAAAATATCTCCCATTTGCATGATCGTATCTCCGTGGGTCAATAGTTCGTTTTTTCCTCGAATAATCGAAACAAGCAACATGTCCTGTGGCCAATTGAAATCACGAACCATCAAGCCATCCAGTAAGCTTTCTGCTGTGATAGGAAACTCAAAGGTTGTTTTCCCCTTTAGGAATGGAGGATGTTTATGAGCAAGCAAACGTTCAAGCAACGATTCATAGATCGGATTTCCGCCTAATAGGTCATTGATGATATAAGCGACTAGAGCTACTAAGCCAAGGGGCATCAGATGATTCAAGGAGCCAACCATCTCGGTTACCAAAATAACGGCAGTCAACGGAGCTTTACCGATCGCTGCAAAATAGCCAGCCATTGCAATAACGATGAAATCTTTGATATAAATAGGGTCCATTCCAAATGTGTGCACCAAGATAGTTCCGTAAATACTCCCTAATAAAGCTCCTAAAGTGAGGATCGGTAAAAATATTCCTCCAGGCAGACTGGCACCGTAAGAGACCATTGAAAAAACAAATCGAAGGATGAACAGTCCAAAAATCATCATCAAAGGTAAAGATGAATGACCTAATGAGATAATGATTTGATTTCCGCCACCTAAGATCGTCGGCCAAAAATAGCCAATCGGTAAAATAAGTAAGAATGGAACGAGTCCATGCCAATAAGAAGGCAAAGGTACTTTTTCATACATACGGGGCAAGCTGAGTAGTACCTGTTGATAGACAAAACCCAATACGCCTAAAAAGATTCCTAAAACAATCAGAGAACCGTAATATTTTAAAGGCAAAGAAGGTAATTCTCCTAGAGATAAAACTGGTTTTAGCCCAAAAAAATAAAGAGAAACAAAATTTGCCGTTACCGCTGATGCAAATGAAGTCAACCAGACTAATGGAGAAAAAGAATGGTGGATTTCTTCTAAAACGAATAGCAGACCGGCAATCGGTGCGTTGAATGCAGCTGCAAGACCCGCACTTGCACCACTAGAAATCAGAATCTTCTGTTCAGAGGAGACACTGTGGAAGAGTTGACTTGTTCCTTGACCGACCACTGCACCTAACTGTATAGAAGGGCCTTCTCTACCTAAGAACAAACCAGAACCAACAGAAAGTATCCCGCCAACAAATTTCTTCCATAAAACAGAAAACCAGGAAATCTTTAGTTCACCTTGCAATTGACCTTCGACTTGAGGAATCCCACTACCTTTGATATCTGGATCACTTTTGATCAATAACCCTACCAGTAATGCAACAATGATGCTTATGACTGCACCAAGGATCAAGTAAATCGGTTCCCTTTGTGTCAATTCATAGAAGTGTTGCGTGAGTATGCCTAATTTTTCAATGGCCAACCGAAAAAGACTGACGACGATACCAGTAAACAACCCCACTACAATCCCTTTTAAAATAAAATAAAGTTGTGTTTTATCAATTTTTTTTATTGTTGCTTTTTTTTCCATCTTAACGCCTCGCTTCAACTTAATTTATCGCGAAATGAATGATTTTACAAGATTAAATGAAAGAAAAAAATTTCTTTTCATCCATTTATGCAAGACTTATCTAATTTCCAACGTATTGAGGTGGTGAACATTTTCTTTAAGGAAGAGCCGGAAAATGCTATAATTTAGAAGATTGATAAAAGAAAGGATGTTGTTAATGTCATCCAAGACGGAATTATTGAACGGGATGAACCCTCGCCAAAAAGAAGCGGTTCTTCACACGGAAGGGCCATTACTATTAATGGCTGGTGCAGGAAGTGGAAAAACGCGAGTGTTGACCCATCGGATTGCGTATTTAATTGAAGAAAAAGAAGTAAATCCATGGAACATCCTTGCGATTACTTTTACCAACAAAGCAGCCAAAGAGATGAAAGAACGGGTCAATAAAATTTTAGAACACGGAGGAGAAGATGTCTGGGTCTCGACTTTTCACTCAATGTGTGTGCGTATTTTAAGAAGAGATGTCGATTTTATCGGCTACAATCGTAATTTTACGATCATCGATTCGTCAGAACAGCTTTCACTGATGAAACGTATTTTAAAAGAATTGAATATCGATCCTAAAAAGTATGATCCAAGAAGTATCCTTGGGACCGTATCACAAGCCAAAAATAGTCTGCAAACGCCACAAGACTTTGCAAAAATGCAAGGAAGTTATTATGAAGAAATCGCAGCAAAGTGTTATTCGGCTTACCAAAAAGAACTACAATACAATCAATGTATGGACTTTGATGATTTGATCATGAATACGATCCGATTGTTTGAAGAACATCCAGATTCATTGACTTATTACCAAAATAAATTCCATTATATCCATGTTGATGAATACCAAGATACGAACCATGCCCAATATACATTAGTAAATCTACTAGCGAAAAGATTCCGAAACTTATGTGTTGTAGGTGATGCGGATCAAAGTATTTACGGTTGGCGTGGAGCAGATATGCAAAACATCTTGGATTTTGAGAAAGACTATCCAGATGCGAGTGTTATTTTGTTAGAACAAAACTATCGCTCTACAAAGAATATTTTAAGTGCAGCAAATCAAGTCATCGAAAACAACAGTAACCGTAAACCAAAGAATCTTTGGACAGAAAATCGTGAAGGAAATAAAATCACTTACTATCGTGCAGATAACGAAAGAGATGAAACACGATTCATCGTTGACCGTATGCAAGAAGAAATAAGAGAAAATCAACGAGATTATGGTGATTTTGCAATTTTATATCGAACGAATGCCCAATCCCGTGTAATGGAAGAAACGCTTCTCAAAGCCAATATCCCCTATAAGATGGTTGGAGGGCATAAGTTCTATGACCGAAAAGAAATCAAAGATATTTTAGCGTATTTGAATGTGATCGCTAATCCGCAAGATTCCATCAGCTTTGAACGAATCGTGAATTCGCCTAAACGAGGAATTGGGCCAGGTTCGATTGAGAAACTAAGAAATTTTGCGACGATGCACCAGTGGCCACTGCTAGAAGCGGCTCAAAATGTTGATTTAGCCAATATTAGCGGCAAAGCAGGACAGCAATTGGGCGCATTCGGTGAAATGATCAGTGAAGTGACGCAAATGTTGCCTTATCTGACAGTAACTGAATTGACGAAAGAAATCCTAGAGCGCAGCGGCTATCTAGAAGACTTAAAGATCCAAAATACGTTAGAATCGCAAGCAAGATTAGAAAACTTGGAAGAATTCTTAACCGTTACACAAGAGTTTGACAAACAGTTTGAAAAACAAAATGAAGAAGATGCTGACGCACCAGATGAAAAGCTGACTGTCTTCTTAAATGATCTAGCCTTAGTGTCAGATATCGATAACTTAGAAGAAGAAACTACCCAAGTTACCTTGATGACACTACATGCAGCTAAAGGTCTAGAATTTCCAGTAGTCTTTTTGATTGGTCTAGAAGAAGGAGTCTTCCCCTTATCAAGAGCACTAATGGAAGAAAGCGAACTTGAAGAAGAGCGCAGACTTGCGTATGTTGGGATAACTAGGGCAGAAGAATCACTGTACCTGACAAATGCCTTCTCAAGAACTTTATATGGTAGAACGCAATATAACCGCCCTTCTCGTTTTGTCGAAGAAATCGATCAAGAGTTATTGGACATCCAAGGAATGCGGCCTACACCGAAAAAAAGCACACCTTTTGCATCAAAAGCAGCTACGCCAATCTACAAGCAGCCTGCTACAACAGTCGTGTCATCAAAAGCAACTACAGGCGGGGAAAGCAATGATTGGAAAGCAGGAGACAAGGTCAAACATAAAAAATGGGGAGCTGGCACAGTCGTAAGAGTGAGCGGTACTGCAAAAGATCTAGAACTAGACGTGGCATTTCCTAGTCAAGGAGTCAAACGATTATTAGCTGCTTTTGCACCAATTGAAAAAGCTTGAGTGGAGGAAAGAAAATGGAACACGAAATGACGATAGACGAAGCCGCTAAAAGAGCGGAGGAGTTGAGAACCCAATTAAGTCAGTGGTCTAAACAGTATTATGTCGAAGATAAACCAACAGTCGAAGATTACGTGTATGACAAAGCGTATGCGCAATTAGTGGCAATTGAAGAACAGTATCCCGATTTGATCACATCAGATTCTCCTACGCAACGCGTAGGAGGGAAGGTCCTTACAGGATTCGAAAAAGTCACTCACGATATTCCATTGTATAGTTTGAACGATGTCTTTAGTAAAGAAGAACTCTTTGCTTTTGATCAGCGTGTCCAAAAAGCGATTGGGCATCCAGTTGATTATTGTTGTGAATTGAAGATCGATGGGCTGTCTGTTTCTTTGCGCTATGAAAATGGTGAATTTGTCAGAGGTGCTACACGAGGAGATGGAACTGTCGGCGAGAACATCACTGAAAATCTGAAGACAGTGCGATCCGTACCTTTGAAACTAAAAAATCAGATCAGTATCGAAGTGCGTGGCGAATGCTTTATGCCGAAAAAGTCATTTGTTCAATTGAACAAATCAAGGGAAGTTGAAGGGCAAGATATCTTTGCAAATCCACGTAATGCAGCTGCAGGTTCTTTGCGACAGCTTGATTCTAAAATAACAGCTAAAAGAAATCTGGATACCTTTTTGTACACAGTAGCAGATTTTGGTCCCATGAAAGCAAAGACCCAGTATGAAGCGCTAGAAGAATTAGACAAGATCGGCTTCCACATCAATCAGGAAAAACGCTTGTGCCATTCGATTGAGGATGTATGGTCATTTATCGAAGAATACCATGAAAAACGGGTAGATCTTCCTTATGAGATCGATGGTATCGTCATCAAGGTCAACGATTTTACTTTGCAAGATCAATTAGGATTTACTGTAAAAGCACCGCGTTGGGCCGCAGCGTACAAATTTCCACCTGAAGAGGTAGAAACCAAAATCGAAGCAATCGAATGGACAGTAGGGCGCACCGGCGTTGTCACACCCACTGCTATTATGACTCCTGTCCGTGTGGCTGGTACGACAGTCAGTCGAGCAAGTCTGCACAATGGCGATTATATCAAAATGAAGGACATCCGCTTGAACGATACCGTTCAAATCTACAAAGCTGGCGATATTATTCCAGAAGTCGCTCAGGTAGTATTTGAGAAGCGACCAGATGACAGTGAAGAGTATCCGTTACCATCACATTGTCCAGTCTGTCAAAGTGAGCTCGTGCATTTAGATGAAGAAGTCGCTTTGCGGTGTATCAATCCGAAATGTCCGGCTCAAATAAAAGAAGGACTCAATCATTTTGTCTCTCGTAATGCAATGAATATCGATGGACTAGGACCAAGAGTTTTAGCACAAATGTACGACAAAAAATTGGTGTCTGATGTAGCTGATCTCTATAACTTGACCGAAGAACAATTATTGACTTTGGATAAAATCAAAGAAAAATCCGCAAACAATATTTTAACTGCAATCGACAACAGTAAAGAAAATTCAGTGGAACGCTTGATCTTTGGGCTAGGAATCCGTCATGTAGGTGCAAAAGCTGCGAAAATCTTAGCAGAACATTTCGGTGATTTGGAGAGCTTGAGCAAAAGCGATTTTGAAACGATCATTTCTTTAGATACGATTGGTGATATCATCGCAGACAGCGTAGTTACCTACTTTAGTAATGAAGAGGTCCATGATCTATTAGCTGAACTGAAACAAGCGGGAGTCAATTTTGACTACAAAGGGATTCGCCCAGCACAAATCGCAACGATCGATTCACCATTTAAAGACAAAACAGTTGTGTTAACTGGTAAACTGACGCGATTCACTCGAGAAGAAGCAAAAGAGACAATCGAGAATCTAGGCGGAAAAGTAACCGGAAGTGTTTCGAAAAAAACAGATATCGTCGTGGCTGGTGAAGAGGCTGGAAGCAAACTGACGAAAGCACAAGAATTAGGGATCGACGTTTGGACAGAAGAAGAAATGGCAGAGGCGTTAGCTGAAAGTCGGACAAATCCAGAGTGAAGTCCAACTTTTTTCAGATAAATTTCAAGAAACAATTTCAGATAACAAACTCTTATGTTAAAATAGAGAGCAAAGTTTTTAACTCGTGTAGAAAGAAGGGGTAGTATGGCGATCAGTGAAGAACAAGTGAAACACGTTGCCAAATTAGCAAAACTTGCGTTCGCAGATGAAGAACTTGCAAGTTTTACCGACCAATTAGGAAAAATCATTGATATGGTGGAATTGCTGGAAGAAGTAGATACTGAAGGTGTTCCATTTACATCAAATGTGGTTGAAACTGTAAACGTTATGCGTCAAGACCGAGCAAATTCAGGTTGGAATCGCGACGAATTAATGAGAAATGTACCAGAAAAAGAAGATGGCTTTATTAAAGTGCCAGCAATTATTGAGAATGGGGAGGCTGGCGCATAATGACAAAATTGTATGATCACTCTTTAGAAGAATTGCATGCAATGCTTGTATCTAAAGAAATCACTGCACAAGATCTAACAAAAGCAACATTTGACCGTATCAAAAAAACAGAACCAGAAATCGATGCGTTCATTACCTTGAATGAAGAAAAAGCAATGGCGATTGCCAAAGCGCTTGATGAAAAAGGAATCGATGAAAGTAACGTATTAGCAGGTATTCCGATCGGTATCAAAGACAATATCGTTACAAAAGACCTATTGACTACGGCTGCTTCAAAAATCTTATTCAATTTCGATCCAATCTATGATGCCACAGTAATGGATAAAGTTTACCAAGCAGACATGATCCCAGTCGGCAAATTGAACATGGATGAATTTGCTATGGGCGGTAGTACAGAAACGTCTTACTTCAAGAAAACGAAAAATGCATGGGATCACACAAAAGTTCCTGGTGGATCATCAGGTGGCTCAGCTGCAGCTGTAGCAGCTGGTCAAATCCCAGTTTCTTTAGGTAGTGACACTGGCGGAAGTATTCGCCAACCTGCATCATTTAACGGGATCGTCGGGATGAAACCAACATATGGCCGTGTTTCCCGTTTTGGTTTGATTGCCTTCGCATCTTCTCTTGACCAAATCGGACCAATGACCCGTACAGTCAAAGACAATGCGTTAGCTTTGACAGCTATCAGTGGGTATGACGAAAAAGATGGTACTTCATCAGGTGTGTCTGTGCCTAACTTCGCAGAAGGATTGACAGGTGACATCAAAGGCATGAAGATCGCATTACCTAAAGAATATCTTGGTGAAGGTGTTGCTCCTGGTGTGAAAGAAGCAATCCTTAAAGCAGCGGATACGTTCCGTTCCCTAGGTGCAACGGTTGAAGAAGTCAGCTTACCACATTCAAAATATGGTGTAGCTGTGTATTATATCATCGCTTCATCAGAAGCAAGCTCAAACTTGCAACGTTTTGACGGTATCCGTTATGGCTATCGTTCAGAAAATGTAAAAAATCTTGAAGATGTATATGTAAACTCACGTACAGAAGGATTCGGTGAAGAAGTCAAACGCCGTATCATGTTAGGAACATTCTCATTGAGTGCAGGTTATTATGACGCTTACTTCAAGAAAGCTGGACAAGTCCGCACGTTGATCAAACAAGACTTCGAGAAAGTTTTTGCTGACTATGACTTGATCATTGGCCCAGCTTCACCAACCGTAGCTTTCGGAATCGGTGAAAATATCAATGATCCAATCACGATGTATATGAGTGATATCTTGACGATCCCAGTCAATTTGGCAGGTCTTCCAGGAATGTCAGTTCCTGCAGGCTTATCTGAAAACATGCCAGTTGGTTTACAGATCATCGGGAACTATTTTGATGAAAAAACAATGTATCAAGCAGCATATGCTTTTGAACAAGCAACAGAATTCAAAAATCAAAAACCAGCAATCTTAGGAGGGAAAGACTAATGAATTTTGAAACAGTCATCGGGCTTGAAGTCCACGTTGAGTTGAAGACAAACTCAAAAATCTTCTCTCCAGCACCAGCTCACTTCGGCGCTGAACCAAACAGTAACACAAATGTGATCGACTGGGGATATCCTGGGGTATTGCCAGTCATGAATAAAGCTGCGTTAGAATTTGGGATGAAAGCAGCTCTTGCATTAAACTGTGAAATCTCAAAAGATACTCATTTTGACCGTAAAAACTATTTCTATCCAGACAATCCCAAAGCATACCAAATTTCTCAATTTGACCAACCAATTGGACATGATGGCTGGATCGAAATCGAAGTAGAAGGCAAGAAAAAGAAAATCCGTATCGAACGTGTCCATTTAGAAGAAGATGCAGGAAAAAATATGCATGGAATCGGTGGTTACTCTTATGTTGACTTGAACCGTCAAGGAACGCCACTGATCGAGATCGTTTCTGAAGCAGACATGCGCTCACCTGAAGAAGCTTATGCTTATTTAGAAGCACTACGTTCAATCATCCAATTTACTGAAGTCAGTGATGTGAAGATGGAAGAAGGATCAATGCGCTGTGATGCTAATATTTCTTTACGTCCATATGGTCAAGAAGAATTTGGCACAAAAGCAGAATTGAAAAACTTGAACTCTCTTTCTTTTGTTAAAAAAGGACTAGCGTTTGAAGAAAAACGTCAAGCAAAAGTCTTATTATCAGGCGGCGAGATCCAACAAGAAACACGCCGTTTTGATGAAACAACAAACAAAACGATTTTGATGCGTGTCAAAGAAGGATCAAGTGACTACCGTTACTTCCCAGAACCTGATATTCCAAAATTCGTGATCGATGATGAATGGATCCAAAAAGTGAAAGCAAGCCTACCAGAAATGCCAGCTTCTCGTCGCCAACGATATATCCAAGAGTTAGGATTACCTGAATATGATGCGATGGTCTTGACTTTATCAAAAGAAATGTCAGATTTCTTTGAAGAAACATTAGCAAATGGTGCAGATGCAAAACAAGCTTCTAACTGGTTGATGGGAGAAGTTTCTGCATATTTGAATAGTGAAAAACTTGAATTGGCCCAAACAAAATTAACACCTGAAAATCTTTCAGGGATGATCCGCTTGATCGCTGATGGCACAATCAGTTCAAAAATCGCGAAAAAAGTCTTCCGCGAGTTGATCACGGATGGTGGAGATGCACAAGAAGTAGTTGAGAAAAATGGTTGGGTACAACTATCTGATCCAGCAAAACTTTTGCCGATCATCAATGAAATTTTAGACAACAATCAACAATCCGTTGATGACTTTAAAAATGGGAAAGACCGCGCAGTTGGATTTTTAGTTGGACAAATTATGAAAGCAACGAAAGGACAAGCTAATCCTGGTATTGTCAATAAATTGCTTAAAGAAGAATTAGCAAAACGCTAGAGGTAAATGATGAAAAAAGCTCGAGTGATTTATAATCCCACCTCTGGAAAAGAACTATTGAAAAAAAATCTAGCCGATATCCTCCAAGCTTTAGAGGAGTCTGGCTATGAAGCAAGTGCATATGCCACGACACCAGAAGAAAACTCAGCGAAAAATGAAGCGACAAGAGCAGCAAAGGCAGGTTTTGACCTGATCGTAGCAGCAGGCGGCGACGGAACGATCAATGAAGTTGTAAATGGTATTGCATCACTGGAGCAACGACCAAAAATGGCCATTATTCCTGCTGGTACAACAAATGACTACGCACGGGCATTAAAAATTCCGCGTGACAACATCAAAGCAGCGGCCGAGGTGATCAAAAAGAATCAAACGGTTAAAATGGATATCGGTCATACAGATGACAGCTATTTTATCAATATTGCTGCCGGAGGTTATCTGACAGAACTAACCTATGAAGTTCCTTCAGAATTGAAAAGTATCTTCGGCTATCTTGCTTACCTTGCCAAAGGCGCAGAAATGCTGCCGAGAGTAAAACCAATCAAGATGCGCCTGAAGTATGATGAAGGAGAATATATTGGCAATGCCTCGATGTTCTTCCTTGGTTTAACGAACTCCGTAGGTGGTTTTGAAAAAATTTCTCCAGATGCCAAATTAGATGATGGTAAATTTTCATTGATCATCGTCAAAACAGCCAACATCTTTGAGATCCTGCATATCGCTGCGTTGATGTTGAATGGTGGACGCCATGTAGACGATCCACGTGTCATTTACACAAAGACTAGCAGTCTGTTTGTGGAAACCGAAGATGACGTCAATCGTCCTGTGATGATCAACTTAGATGGCGAATACGGCGGTAATGCGCCAATGCACTTTCAGAATCTACACCAACACATCGAATTTTACGCAAATACTGATCAGATCCCAGATGAAGCGATCACTGGAACGGATGAAGAAGTATTAGATGAAGTAGGAAAAGAATTCGTCAAAGAAGTGGAACGCTTAACTGATGAAGACATTGACGGCGATGGCAAAATCGCGGATAATGAAAAATAGTTCAAAAGAGGGAAAAGAAGTAATCAGTTTGATAAAATAAGCCGGATCATCCCGAAAATAGCTTGCGATATTTTCGGGATGATTCGGCTTATTTCTGAAAAAAGTACGATTGATCTTACTCAAGTATGATGAAATACACGAATACTTGGGATAATACCTCTTTATTGTGAAAAATCAACAAAACTGTGGTATGTTAATATCAATAAGGTAGAAAGTACGATTTCGTTGTCGAGAAGCGAATCAACAATGAGGCTGGTACAGAAGTGTCTAACTCCGAGAAATAAGAAATACACGAAAATTGCTTTTCAAAATTTTGTGAATTTCGGCTTATTTAAGAAGGAGTTGCTTCTGCTCCCACCGTTTATTCGTTTTTAAAGAGTGAGACAAAAGTGTTTCTTACTTTTGTCCCACGCTCATTTCTTTCTACTTAGGACTAAAGATTCTTGTCACGACCTGAACGCATGTTTCAGAGACTAATGACTTGAGCAGAAGATAAAGACAGCGTATGAAAGCTATTTTATACTGTGTCTTCTTAATTTAAAGCTGTACAAGCACTGTACCTCATAAAGGAGTTAATCATGAAAGAACAAACTGTTAAAAAAAATGAACGTTATACCGTTGATATCATTGATTTAAGTTACGAAGGATTAGGTGTAGCCAAAGTAGATGGGTATCCACTTTTTATTGAAAACGCACTTCCTGGCGAACAAGTAGAGATCCTTGTAGTAAAAACTGGCAATAAATTCGGTTATGCAAAGGTAATGAATTGGCTCAAAGAATCTTCTGATCGTCAACCTTTAGAAGATAACCGATTGTTGCGCACTGGAATTGCTCCATTAGCGCATTTAAAGTATGAAAAACAACTTCAATTCAAACAAAAGCAAATCCAAAATGTAATGACTAAAATTGCCAAAATGCCAGAAGTAGAGATTTTACCGACAATTGGTATGGAAAATCCAGTCGCTTATCGAAATAAAGCCCAAATCCCAGTAAGAAGAATCGATGGACGTTTAGCAACAGGTTTCTATAAAAAGAATAGCCATGAACTTATTGAAATCGATGATTTTTACATCCAAGACCCTGCAATCGACCAAGCAATCATTGCAGTGCGTGAAATATTGCAACGTTTCCAAGTACGAGGCTACAATGAAGCAAAAAATGAAGGTCAAATCCGTCATATCATCATCCGAAGAGGACATTATTCTCATGAGATGATGGTTGTACTTGTGACACGCAAAGAAAAATTCTTTAAAGGAAAAGAAATTGCAGAAGTGATCCATGAAGAATTACCAGAAGTTGTTTCAGTGATCCAAAATATCAATGAAGAGAAAACGAATGTTATTTTGGGAGATAAAGAAAAAGTTTTATATGGTAGAAGTTATATTGAAGACCAGCTACTAGGAAAAACGTACCGTATCTCTTCAAAATCATTTTATCAAGTAAATACAGAGCAGACTGAGAAATTGTACCAGAATGCTATTGATTTTGCAGACTTGAATGAACAAGATGTAGTCGTGGATGCTTACTCAGGAATCGGTACGATCGGTTTATCTTTAGCAGACCGTGTGAAAAAAGTCTATGGTATGGAAATGATCCCTGAAGCAATCGAAGACGCTCAGTTCAATGCGTTGACCAATAAAGTTGAAAACGCACATTATGAAGTCGGTAAGGCAGAAACTGTCATGAAAAAATGGCAAGACAAAGGGATTACTCCGTCTGTCATTGTTGTTGACCCACCAAGAAAAGGATTAGATGGTCGTTTTATCGAATCAGCAATTGCGATGGAACCAGAAAAAATCGTTTATATTTCATGCAACCCAGCAACCTTTGCAAGAGACGCAAAACTATTTGCTGATGCAGGCTACCAAGTTGAGAAGATCCAACCAGTCGATCTATTCCCACAAACGTATCACGTAGAATTAGTCGCCTTACTAACACGTAAAGCTTAATACGAACACAGCAAAGCAATTCAGAGTAAGATCTGGGTTGCTTTTTTTGATTTTAGATAGAAATTGCTGGTTTTTAGTGTGCTAGAGTGGATTGATTGGTATGTTATATACAAGAAAATGCGTAGACAAAAGTCTTGTGTTTAGAGCAAAAAATCGAAACAAAGCTTAAGCGAGAAATAATTCGACACTTCGACAATTAGCCTTGTACTTAGTAGATTGAGGATAGGATGTTATTGTGTACTTACTCTTTCTCCACATCGATCAAGTGGCATTTTTTTATTTGAAAAATTATAGTTGACAGTCTATGGGATATTGCCTATGCTTAAAAGTAAGTTTAGTAAACAGTAAACAGACGAGGTGCGAGTATGGCAAGTATGAGAGATATTGCAAAAATAGCGGGAGTCTCCGTAGCAAGTGTTTCCAGAATCCTAAATAATGATGAGACGTTTAGTATCAATGAGAACACCAGAAGACGGGTCATTGAGATCGCGAATCAGTTGAATTACTCTAAGGAGAAAAATCAAATAAGTTCACGTGAAGTTGGAGACAAAAATACGATTGCTATCATCACTCGACATGATAGTGCATCAGAAGGAAATGATCCTTACTTTAGGATGATTCGTACCGGTATCGAAAAAGAAGCTGCAAAATGGCGATTAAAAACGATTCGCGTCTTTTCAATGCGTGAATCAAACAAAGACTTGGGCCAATTGGCTAAGTATGGTGCGGTAATTATCATTGGCGAAATGACAGCTGAGGCCTTAGCGGAAATCAGTCAGCACAATGATAAACTCATTTTGGTAGATAATTACAGTGAAGAACTATTGTATGATTCTATCCAAACTGATTTTCCACAAAAGACACATCAAATTTTGGATATTTTGCAGGCTAAAGGACACGAAAATATTGCTTTTATCGGTGGAGTAGCTAGTCGAGTGACGATCTCTGGAGAAGTTGTTTATGACGAGCAAGAAATCCGGGCGGAAAATTATAAGAAATGGATGCTTCTGAATAAATTGGATAAGTATATCCAAGTGTTGCAAGGAAAATGGTCTCCTGAAACTGGTTTAAATTTTGGGAAAAAAATCGCACGGATGAACCCGCGGCCAACAGCGATCATTGTGGCTAGTGACCCCATGGCAGTTGGTGTGTATAAGGCGCTCACTGAAGAAGGGTTGTCGATACCTAAAGATATCTCTGTAGTCAGCTTTGATGATATTGAGATGGCACAGTTTATGACACCAGCTCTATCCTCGGTAAAAATGAAAGCAGCGGAGATGGGACAAATGAGCGTGGAATTGGCTAAAAATAAGATTCTTGGTATTCGTACTATGCCAGTTAGAGTTATTTGTGGCAGTGAGTTGATTATTAGAGAATCCATTGGAGAGAGAAAAAAGGTTGGGACAGAAGTGTTTAACTCCGAGAAATAAGAAGAAATTCACGAAAATTGCTTTTCAAATTTTTGTGAATTTCGGCTTATTTCCGAAGGAGTTGCTTCTGCTTCCACCGTTTATTCGTTTTTAAAGAATGAGACAAAAGTATTTTTTACTTTTGTCCCACGATCTTTTTTTATTTAGGGGTTGTGTAAACATTAACTAAACAGATATACTGATTTCAGTAAACGTTTACAATTAAAAAATAAAGGAGAACAAATATGAAGTTTATTGATAAATTAGCCGAAAAGATGGTGCCGTTTGCTCAGATAATTGCCAATAATAAGTATTTATTAAGTCTTCGAGATGGGTTTATGGTTGCTTTTCCTGCAACAATGTTTGCATCAATCATGATTATTATTCAAAATCTTCCCGCTACTTTTGGACTCTCTGAGAAACTCCCAGAAGGATTCATGACTTTCTTAAATGACTTTTTTGGACCAATTGGGAATGCAACGATGAGTATCACAGCAATTTTTGTCGTTTTTGGTATTGGGTATCAACTTGCTGGTAAATATGGACAGCCCAAATTATTTGCCGGAGCAATCTCTCTATCTTCCTTTTTGATGCTTTTGCCTTATGGCTCTTCGGATGAAATGGGTACTGTGATTCCTTTGTCCAAATTGGGGGCAGAAGGAATGTTTGTTGGTATTATCACGGCCATCATTGCAACCCAGATCTACTGTAAAATCAGTGCCGCAGGGTTAACCATCAAGATGCCGGACTCTGTACCACCGATGATCGCCGAATCTTTTATGGCAATCATTCCTGGTGCTGCACCTCTGTTTCTTTTTAACTTGATTCGCTATTTATTTACCTTTACTTCTTGGGGAAATGCGGTTGACTTTGTCTATGAAATTTTACAAAAACCATTGATGGGCTTAGGCGGGACCTTGCCAGCTGTTTTACTTGCTGTATTGTTCACTCAATTTTTCTGGTGGTTTGGGATCCATGGCACTCTTGTTGTCAACGCCGTAATCGATCCAATTATGAATGCTTTGGCAATTGAAAACTATGAGGCGTACAAGGCTGGAGCTGAACAGCTACCACACATCATCAATACGACTTTTATGGGTGTTTTTGTGAATCAAGGTATGCAACTGGGAATCTCGATTACGATGGCTTTCTTTATCGCACGCTCGATTCGGATGAAAAAACTGATGAGGACAGTTGTCGCACCATCTGTGTTCAACGTTTCTGAGCCAATGACTTTTGGACTACCCATTGTTTTGAATCCAATTGCTTTTGTGCCGTGGATTTTAGCACCATTAGCCAGTACCGTGATTTCTTATTTTGCGATTGCTAGTGGATTGGTTCCACGCCCTATCGGAGCAACTGTTGTATGGACAACGCCCGTTTTCTTATCTGGTTGGCTTGGGACTGGCTCGATTGCCGGCGCGATTTTACAATTAGTAACCGTGGTAGTAATGACACTGATTTGGGTGCCGTTCTTAATTGTGATGGACCGTGGTTACTTGAAAGATGAAAAAGATGAAATTGCATCACATGATTAAACAGCCTTATTGTTGAGCAATGAAGCTAAAGTTAACAAGGGTGAAAATAACGTTGCAAAGCAAACCCAGAAAGGACTTAACATGAGAACTGATACATTGACCTGTAGTTACCAAATGGATACAACATCTTCGACTTTTTTCAGTATTCTACTTGGTGAACAAGAAAAATTCTTTTTGGCAAAACACTTGACCACATCCTTTGGCGAAGGGTGTCAAATCGAAACCATGATCCAAACTAAATCAGCGCCACAGTTGGTTCCAGCAGTGATGACTGTCAAAAAAATCACAGCCGATGAACTTTGGATAAACACTGTTCATGAGGAAGGCGTCATTGATCAACGTTACCAAGTGACGAGTCAGAAAAATGGCAAGCTGCAGGTCACGTACTCGGAGCAAAGCCATTTCGCTCAGCAACGGACTGCATACAGTTTTATGCTAGTCGCGCTTTTTTACAAATTCTTTTTCAATCGTGGGGTCAAGAAAAGAATGCGTTATCTCGAAGAATTGTGCCAAAAAGTAGAAACAAGAAAATAGGAAAATTTGAGGAAGAACAATGATAGAAATTATTAACGACACCTTATTTCATTTATATAATGAAAAAATTAGTTATGTGATGTCGATTTTACCGAATCAGCAATTAGGACATGTATACTTTGGTCCATCGCTAGGAAAACTTGCTTCCTTTGATCAAAGTTATCTAGTCAAGAAAGAAAATAAATCAGCGGGTACAGTGAAATTTTTTGAAACGGACAATTTGTTTACATTGGCAGACCGTTTTCAGGAACTGCCAGTCTGTGGAACCTCTGATTTTCGGGAAGGTGCGGTATCGATCTTTGAGGAAGCGATACCTTTATATGTGGATTTTAAATTTATACAAGCCCATTGTTTTCAAGGGAAAGAACGTGATCTCGCCCAGCCAGCTAGTTTTGCGAAGACTGATGAAAGCCAAAGCATTGTTTTCGAATTAGCCGATACGGAACGGAATTTGAAAATGCACATCACCTATACTATTTTCAACGGGCTAGGCACGATTACTAGAAAGCAAAAAATAATTAATTTAGACGCCAAGCCACGAAAATTAGAACGCTTACTAAGTGGTGTGCTTGAGTTGAGAAATCAAGATTTTGAGTTGCTCCATTTATCCGGTGCTTGGTTAAAAGAGCGACATATCAAGTCCACACCCCTTACTCAAGGGACAATCAGTGTTGGCTCGTTAAAGGGGGCTTCTAGCCACCAACATAATCCTTTTGTGGCATTGAAAGAGAAATGTGCTACCAATGATGTGGGGCGAGTTTATGGTGCTAATCTAATCTATTCAGGAAATTTTTTGGCGCAAGTAGAAATGGATGAATGGGACAATGTTCGTTTGATGTTGGGGATTCATCCTGAGCAATTCACTTGGACCCTTGACCAAGGAGCGTGTTTTGAAGCACCTGAATGTCTCTTTACGTTTACCGAAAATGGACTGAATGGTTTGAGCCAAGAATCTGCTCGATTTGTCGAAAAACATGTGATTTCACCTTACTGGCAAAAGCGTGACCGACCAATCGTCTTCAATAATTGGGAAGCAACTTATTTTGATTTTGATGAAGAAAAATTACTGGCCTTAGCAAAAGAAAGCCATTCTCTAGGAATGGAATGCTTTGTTCTAGACGATGGCTGGTTTGGGAAAAGAAACGATGATCGTAGTTCTTTAGGAGATTGGATAGCTGATCCGCTGAAATTTCCTCAAGGCATTGGTCGATTTGCTGAAAAAATCCATGACATTGGGATGCAGTTGGGAATCTGGTTTGAACCAGAGATGGTCTCACCTGATAGTCAGTTATATCAAGCACATCCAGAGTGGGTAGTCAAGCATCCTTATGAACGAATTTCAGTAGGGCGTGGTCAATATGTGCTGGATTTTGCTAATCCGGCAGTTGTTGATGGGATTTTTCACGCAATGAAAAAAATCATTGCTGAAACAAAATTAGACTATATCAAATGGGATATGAATCGGAATATCACCGAAGCATATTCACCATATTTAGCTGAACAAGGGATTGCTCAGACTGAATTTTATCATCGCTATATCTTGGGAGTGTATGCACTGTATCAAAAAATATTGGCTGAGTTTCCTACGATTTTGATTGAAGGTTGTGCAGGTGGCGGCGGAAGGTATGACTTGGGAATCCTATTTTATAGTCCTCAGATTTGGCCGAGCGATGATAGTGACGCCGTGGAACGTTTGTCGATTCAGACTGGAACTCTGCTGGGATATCCGCTTTCTTCCTTTAGCAATCACGTTTCTGCTACTCCTAACCATCAAGTTGGGCGAATCACATCACTATCTTTTCGACAAAACGTTGCGATGTTTGGGCCTTTAGGATATGAATTGGATCTATTCAATCTAACTTCTGAAGAAAAGCAAGCGATTCAGACTCAGATTGCTGTTTATAAACAACATCGACAATTATTGACATTTGGTATTTTTTATCAAGTACAGCCGATAGGACAAGGGAATGAAGTTGCTTGGGCAGTTTATGATCCGCAACAAGAGCAAGCATTGATTGGCTTTTTTAGAGTTTTAGCACAAGCAAATCCAACAGCTGAAGCTTTTTTACCGCTCACATTCATCGACCCAACTCAAGTATATCAGGCGAATGATGAAAAGGTTTCTGGCCAAATTTTGAAACAGATTGGGTTACGCAAGCCATATCAGTTTAATGGGGTCAATCCTGGGACTGCTCAAGTAACCGGTGATTTCCAATCCTATGTGTATCATCTACAATTAGCTGAAAAAAAGGAGCAGACGGATGATGAATAAATTTTTTGACCAACACTTTATGCATGGTGGAGATTATAATCCAGATCAATGGTTGGACTATCCTGAAATTTTAAAAAATGATTTGGACTACATGCAGCAAGCACATATTAATACTGTGACTTTAGGTGTTTTTGCTTGGAGTGCTCTAGAGCCAGAAGAAGGTGTCTATCGGTTTGAGTGGTTGGATGAAATTTTCGATCAAATTCAAGCGATTGGCGGTAAGGTCATTTTGGCAACACCAAGTGGTGGACGACCTCAATGGTTGAGCCAAAGATATCCTGAAGTGAATCGAACCAATGCCCAAGGACAAAAACACACGCATGGTTTTCGCCACAATCATTGCTACTCTTCACCAATCTATCGGAAAAAGGTTCATCAGATCAATGAACAGTTGGCAAAACGCTATGGATCACATCCTGCGTTAGCAATGTGGCACATCTCTAATGAATATTCTGGAGAATGTTTTTGTGGCTATTGTCAGGAAAATTGGCGCAAATGGTTGCAAAAAAAATATGGCGACTTAGCAACGTTGAATCATGCATGGTGGATGAGTTTTTGGGGGAATAACTATTCGGATTGGTCACAAGTCTTACCACCTTCGCCATTAGGTGAACATAAAGTACATGGAATGGACCTCGATTGGAAGCGATTTGTTACCGATATGACCATTGATTTTTATTTGCATGAATGTGAGCCGATCCGTGAGCAGACTCCGGATATCCCGATAACAACTAATTTTATGGCAGAAGGACATGCTACACAAGATTTTATTCCATTAGAAGGTATTGATTACAGTAAATTTGCTCGGTATGTAGACATCGTAAGCTGGGATAGTTATCCTGATTGGAATAACGATTTTGAGACATTAGCTGCTACAGCAATGAAATCGGCTTATGTTCATGATCAATATTGGTCATTGAAGAAACAACCTTTCTTAATCATGGAATGCACGCCAAGCTTTGTCAATTGGCATCAATTCAATAAAGCGAAGAAGCCCGGTGTTCACCAACTGAGTGGGATGCAACAACTTGCTCACGGCTCTGATAGTACGCTGTATTTTCAATGGCGCCAATCTCGTGGAAATTCAGAAAAATTCCATGGAGCCGTGGTGGGACATGATAATTCTGTGAGGAACCGTGTTTTCAAAGAGGTTGCTGATTACGGAGCACGTTTGGAAAAAATTGGGGAAATTCAAGGAACGACAAGAAAAAAGAAGGTTGCGCTTCTCTTTGACTGGGAAAGCAATTGGGCATTGAAACGTGGTGGCGGCTTTGGACGACCAACTAGACGCTACCCTCAGACATTGCAAGAACATTATCGCTATTTCTGGGAACAAGACATTCCTGTTGATATCTTGACTCCTGACCAAGATTTTTCCGAATATTCATTGGTCGTCGCTCCAATGCTTTATATGATGACAAGTGCAACAATGGAAAAACTCAACAAATATGTGGCAACTGGCGGTACGCTAGTTTCTAGTTACTTTACTGGTATGGTCAATGAAAATGATTTGTTATATCTTGGTGGAGTACCACAGCCGCTAAAAGAGCTTTGGGGGATAGAAGTATTAGAGTTAGACACTCTTTATCCAGAGGAACATAATCAAATCAGCTATGAAGATCATTTTTTTGAGACGAAGGATTATTCAGCAGTTATCGAAGCAAAATCAGCGCAAGTGTTAGGAGTCTATCAGTCAGAGTTTTATCATGGCACACCTGCAATAACGAAGAATTGTTTTGGCAGAGGTACAGCTTATTATTTAGCTGCTCGTACCAGTCATGATTTTTTCAAACATTTTTATGGACAGTTGGCTAGTGAACTTAATCTTACAGAAGATGCTATTGCAAAGCCTAATCCAGAAGTGTCGATTCAAGGGAGAACAAATGCTGAGCGAGACTACTACTTTATCATGAATTTTTCTGAGCAAGAGCAGCAGCTGACACTGGTTCGTAACGTGGTTGATTTGGAAACCAACCAGGCAGTGCCACAGCAGCTTTCATTAGCACCTTATGAAGTACGAGTAGTTTACGTGGCAAAAAAATGATTTCAAGGATAATCTAGTCACTTAGGAAGTTTATAGATTAGGGAGTTTTCAATCTATATGGTGGGAGTCAGTTTACGATTTAACTATCCTCTAAACTATAAGAAACCATAGCGTAGTAACTTTTAGTTATAGTTTATTTGATAATAGATGAAAAATATTTTAGTCCTTTTCATTTTTATCATTTATTGGAGTGATAAGAAAAACAAGAGGTCGAGACAAAGCTAATTTTTAGATTTGTCTCGACCTCTTGTTCTTTTGGTGGAAGCAATAAATAATAACAAAGTAAATTAAAAACAACAAATATCATACATATACTATCAGATAGGTATAATTTATCAGATATCAAAATTAGTAACGATTTAAGCAGTATTTAATATACGTATTACTTTCGAAATAGCATTATTATACCTCTTACTCTAATGATAAAATAACATTTTTTAATTATTTTTGTAAAAAGTGTAGGAAAAGTGTTTTCAAATCATATTATAATCAAATTGTAACAAAAACCAAAAAAACGGAGGAGAATTATGAAAAAGAAAAATTTGTTAGTTTTAGGAATCGCACTTGGTATGTTTGGTGGGACGATCCAGGGGGCAGCTCAGACGGTCATGCAAGAAAATAACATCCATGAGGTAGCTTCAAGCGTCAGAGAATGGAAAGTGGGTACAATTGAAAATCCAGAGTTATACAATTTGAATGAAATCGTTAGTTACAAGGGGAAGGAGTATAAGGTATTACAGACACACGAAAATACTGGTGCTGCACAATGGAATCCAGAAGATGCGAAGGGATTGTTTATTGAAGTAAGTGAGGAAACCAATATTTCGTTTGATGGCAAGTTATCGGTGGCTTTGAATAAAAATAACCGAACAGAAGTATATTTTAGTATCCCGAGAAATAGTACTCAATTAAATGACAGTTATAGAGTTGAAATCAATAATAAATACTATTTTTCAGTGAATAAGCAAGTCAATTATTATTGTATTCTTTCCTTTATAGGTTCAATGAATGTTTATGGAAAAGCTGATAGAGAATTGAATGAAGGAGACATTGTCACACTGTTGTATCTTAGTGGACCTGAAGCGAAGAAAATCCAACAAATAAAAGTGGATGCTTCTATGGTACCTAGATAGAATCCTTCAACTAAAAAAATAAGACTGATCTTTCTAAAAAATGAAAAAAGTGGTAACGCTTGCGTTGAATGAAAATGGGAATTAGTGTTGAAGGGATCATCGTGTATATAATATTTACTGCTAATTATAATCAAATTGTAACAAAAAACAAAAAACGGAGGAGAATCATGAAAAAGAAAAATTTGTTAGTTTTAGGAATCGCGCTTGGTATGTTTGGTGGGACGATCCAGGGGGCAGCTCAGACGGTCATGCAAGAAAATAACACTCAAGAGGTAGCTTCAAGCGTCAGAGAATGGAAAGTGGGCACAATTGAAAATCCAGAGTTATACAATTTGAATGAGATCGTTAGCTATAAGGGTAAGGAATATAAAGTATTACAGACACATGAAAATACTGGCAACGCACAATGGAATCCTGAAGATGCGAAGGGATTGTTCATTGATGCAAGTGAAGAAACCAATATTTCGTTTGATGGCAAGTTATCGGTGGCTGTGAATAGCCGTAACCTTACGGAAGTATTCTTTAGTATTCCGAAAGACAGTAAACAAATAAATGATGATTATAGAATTGAAGTAAATAATAAATACTATTTTTCAGTGAATAAACAAGTTAATTATTATTGCATTCTTTACCATATGGGATCAATGAGCGTGTATGGAACAACTGCTAGAGTATTAAAGATTGGCGATATCGTCACATTATGGTACCATAGTGGACCGGAAGCGAAGAAAATCCAACAAATAAAAGTGGATGCTTCTATGCTACCTAAATAGAATCCTTCAACTAAAAAAATAAGACTGATCTTTCTAAAAAATGAAAAAAGTGGTAACGCTTGCGTTGGATAAAAATGGGTATTAGTGTTGAAGGGATCATCGTGTAAATAATATTTACTGCTAATTCAGCATGTGAACAGTATGATCGATGGGATGTATAACTTTGGCATCAATGGGGAAAAAATGCCAAAATGCTGACTTGTCAATGTCAAAGCGTAACTAACTGAGTTGAATAAAAAAGTTAAGCAATAAAGAAATAAAAATAACTAATGAATAGTCCTGTTGTTGCTGTCTTTTAGAAAAGTAAGAGCAACATTCTCTTAAAGCTAATAGGAAATGAAGCTACATTAGTCATTCTTATTAGAATTAAATAAACACGAGAACCCCCATTAAAATCTCGAAAAAGAATCAATTCTGATGGATACTCAGGTTGATTCTTTTTTTATGGTTCACAAGGCGATGTAATATACAGAATAAATTGAATTCTCAAAATTTTCAGAAAATTCATTGACAACTGTTTTCTTTTTGAGTATATTTTAATACATATTCAGCTTTAACTTAATTAGGGGGACACAAAAATGAAAAAAAGAATGATATTTCTAGTAGCAGCGGCTGCAGTGGCACTTGCCGGCTGTGGAAGCGGGACTTCCGTAAAAAAAGAGGGGAACAGCGCGGATGCGAAGACCTTTAAGTTAGGTGTGAATCTGGAATTATCTGGAGCCGTAGCAGCATATGGAGATGTAGAATCAGACGGTATCAAACTGGCTGTTGATGAAATCAATAAAGATGGAGGGATTGACGGCAAGAAGATTGAAATCGTCGATAAAGATAATAAATCAGATAATGATGAAGCAGCTTCTGTTTCAGCTAACTTGGCAACGAATGAGAAAGTAGTAGCCCAGATCGGACCTGCGACTTCCGGTGCCTCAAAATCTTCATTGGCTAACCTAACAAAAGCAGGCGTTCCGATGATCACACCATCAGGTACAGATGATTCGATCACAGTTGACGGAGACAAGGTTCAAAAATATGCTTTCCGTTCTTGTTTCCAAGATAGTTTCCAAGGAACGATCTTAGCACAATATGCTAGCAATAAACTAAATTCGAAAAAAGCAGTTATTCTAAGTGATAGTTCAAGTGATTATGCAAAAGGACTTTCAAAAGCATTCAAAGATGAATACAAAGGTCAAATCGTTGATGAAGAAAACTTTGTAGCAGGTGATAAAGACTTCCAAGCAATTTTAACAAATATCAAAGATAAAGATTTCGATGTTCTTTATATTCCAGCTTATTATACAGAAGCAGGCTTGATTGTTAAACAAGCACGTGAAATGGGTATCAAACAAGCGATTGTCGGCGCAGACGGTTTTGGAGATGAAAAATTCGTTGAAACTGCCGGTGCAGCAAATGCATCGAACATTTATTACACAGCTCACTTTTCAACAAGTGCTCCTGCAAGCGACAAAGTACCAGCCTTTGTTGATGCTTTCCAAAAGAAATACAATACGGCACCTTCTCAATTTGCCGCATTAGCATATGATGCTGTTTATATGGTTAAACAAGCAGCAGAAAAAGAAGGAACTGATTCCGCTTCTATCCAAAAAGGTCTAGCGAATTTGAAAGACTTTAAAGGCGTAACAGGGTCGATCTCTATTGATAAAAATCATAACCCTGAAAAATCTGCTGTTGTTCTTGGCTTGACGAACGGAAAAGAAAGTTCAGCTGATGCAGTAAACCCAGAATAATGGAAGAAGGGCAGAGACAATGAAGGTTGTCTTGCCCTTTCTTTTTTGAAAAAAAAGCAACGGGTATGGGATAAAAAATCGTTCCGTGATTTTTTTGTTTTATATGGATCTGGTACGAAAGCATGAGTTGTTTGCTTTTTAAATAAATGATATTGGAAGTGAGTATATGGAAGTCATTCTTCAACAGTTAGTAAATGGCCTTTTTCTAGGAAGCATTTACGCCTTATTGGCATTAGGCTATACAATGGTTTATGGCATTATTGGCTTGATCAACTTTGCTCATGGTGAAGTATATATGATTGGAAGTTTCATTGGTTTTTACTTAATTAACCAATTACACTTGAACTTTTTTATCGCAATGATCATTTCAATGATCGGAGCGGCAATATTAGGGGTAGTAGTCGAATTTTTAGCTTATCGTCCTTTGAGAAAATCAACGAGGATCGCTGCATTGATTACAGCGATAGGTGTCTCGTATTTTCTTCAAAATATCATGATCTATTTCTTCGGTTCGAATAATCGGGCGTTTCCTCAAGTGATCAAAAGAGTCGAATATCATTTAGGATTCATCACGATCAGTAATATCCAATTGTTGATCTTAGCAATTGCCTTGATCTTGATGATTTTATTACAGTTGATCATCAAGAAGACAAAGATGGGGAAGGCGATGCGGGCAGTTAGTGTCGATAGTGATGCAGCCCAACTGATGGGGATCAATGTCAACCGTACGATTTCCTTTACTTTTGCATTAGGATCAGCTTTAGCCGCTGCTGCTGGTGTCTTGATCGGTCTTTATTACAATTCGATTGATCCGACGATGGGAACTGTGCCAGGGTTGAAAGCATTTGTCGCAGCAGTATTAGGTGGAATCGGTAGTATTCCGGGAGCGGCTCTAGGTGGCTTTTTGATTGGGATGATCGAAACGATTGCGAATGCACTCGGGTTATCCATGTATAAAGATGCTGTTGTGTATGCTGTACTGATTTTGATTTTACTGGTTCTCCCTGCAGGAATACTAGGGAAAAATGTTAAAGAGAAAGTGTAGGTGAACGCCATGAAAAAACGATTGAAACTCAATATTTTTTGGCTAGTTTTGTTGCTGGCTATATATGGCGTACTGTACGCCGCTTACAGCAGTGGGTTAGTCAATTTATTTATCGATAATATTATCGTTACGATCGGCATCAATATTATTTTAGCCGTTGGATTGAATTTGGTTATTGGCTTTTCTGGTCAGTTCTCATTAGGCCACGCAGGATTTATGGCAATCGGCGCCTATTGTGGTTCGCTATTTGCGATGAACAATCCAACGATGGGTGGTTTCTTTACAGGAATAGTCGTAGGAATTTTATTATCTTCAGTGGTTGCACTTGTTGTAGGGATTCCAACATTACGACTAAAGGGAGATTATTTAGCGATTGCGACTTTAGGGGTTGCAGAAATCATTCGTATTGCGATCGTTAATATGGAAAGTATAACAAACGGACCTTCTGGACTATTCGGGATTCCGTCTTTCGTCAACTGGCCTTTAGTCTATGGATTTGTGATCGTTACAACATTGATCACGGTTAACTATATCCATAGTGGTGCTGGTCGGGTAACAATGGGGATTCGTGACGATGAGATTGCTGCAGAATCTATGGGAGTCAACACAACAAAATACAAAGTTATCGCTTTTGTGATTGGTGCGGCAACTGCAAGTATCGCAGGTGCATTATCTGCAAGCTATATTGGATCGATTGCGCCGAAAAACTTTGCGTTTCAAAAGTCCATCGATATCTTGATCATCGTGGTATTTGGTGGAATAGGCAGTGTGACCGGTTCAATCGTAGCCGCAATTGTTCTAGGCGTATTGAATATGTATCTACAGGATTTTGGTTCTTTGCGAATGATCATTTATTCTTTGGCATTGATCATCATCATGATTTTCAAACCAGGTGGCTTGTTAGGAACTTGGGAATTGTCTGCTAAAAAAATTTTTAGAAAAAAAGGAGGATCAGTAAATGACGTTACTAAAGGTTGATCATCTTACTAAAAATTTTGGTGGCTTATCTGCGGTCTCAAATGTGAATCTTTCCTTAGAAAAAAATGAATTGGTCGGGCTGATTGGCCCCAATGGTGCAGGGAAAACGACGCTGTTCAATTTACTGACTGGTGTATATGAACCAAGTGAAGGAGAAATTCGTTTAGAAAAAGATGGAAAGTCGGAACTATTGAATAAATTAGCCCCTTATAAGATTGCTACATTGGGTCTTAGCCGAACGTTTCAGAATATCCGACTTTTCAAAGAACTGACAGTTATGGACAATGTATTAATTGCGATGAATGCCAAAAATAAAGAGGGATTCCTTAGCAGTATCTTTCGCTTACCATCATTTTATAAACAGGAAGAAAAGATGGAAAGCAAAGCACGCCAACTGTTAGAAATATTCGATCTGGCTGAAAAAACTGAAACTTTAGCTAGTAACCTTCCTTATGGGGAACAACGACGATTAGAGATTGTCCGTGCATTAGCGACGGATCCGCAAATCCTCTTTTTAGATGAACCAGCAGCGGGGATGAATCCACAAGAAACTGCTGAATTGACCAAATTGATTCGAAAAATCCAAGAAGAATTCCATATCACGATTTTGCTGATCGAACATGATATGAGTTTAGTCATGGAAGTTTGTGAACGAATCTATGTACTCGAATACGGACAGATCATTGCGGAAGGACTTCCTGAAGAAATCAGGAGTAACCAACGAGTGATCGAAGCATATCTTGGAGGTGACCTATAATGTTGAAAGTAAATGATCTATCTGTCCATTATGGTGTGATCCAAGCAGTGAGAGGAATCAGTTTGGAAGTTAATGAAGGGGAAATCGTGACATTGATTGGCGCAAATGGAGCAGGTAAGACGACTGCTTTACGGACGATTTCAGGGCTCGTTAAGCCTTCATCTGGAACGATCGAATTTGAAGGAAAGCCAATCCAAAAGGTCTCTCCACAAAAAATCGTGACCCATGGTATCTCGCAAGTACCAGAAGGGCGTCATGTGTTTCCAGGATTGACTGTTCAAGAAAATTTAGAAATGGGTGCCTTTTTACGAAAAGATAATGAAGGAATCAAAAAAAGTTTTTCTGAAATCTACGAACGTTTTCCGATTCTAAAGGAACGTAAAAATCAGGATGCTTCCACTTTGTCGGGGGGAGAACAGCAAATGCTTGCGATGGGGCGCGCATTGATGTCTAAACCACGTCTATTGTTACTTGATGAGCCATCAATGGGGTTGGCACCGATTTTCATTAAAGAGATTTTCAATATCATTCAGGAAATCCAACAACAAGGAACCACCGTTTTATTGATTGAACAAAATGCAAAAATGGCTTTGTCAATTGCAGATCGCGGGTATGTAATCGAAACGGGGAAAATTGTTTTACAAGGAACTGGCGCGGAATTACTAGCGAGTGAAGAAGTGAAAAAAGCATATTTGGGAGGATAAAGGATGAGCGTAAAAGATTTTATGACGAAAGAGTTGGTCGTGGTAGATCCTCAAACAAAAATATTTGATGCAGTTGATTTGATGAAAAAGTACGAGATCCATCGGTTACCTGTCGTTGAAAATAATAGTTTAATTGGCTTGATCACTGAAGGGACGATCCAAGCAGCAATGCCTTCACAAGCAACCAGTCTGAGTGTGTTTGAAATAAATTACCTATTGAATAAAACCACAGTCAATGATGTAATGATCCGTGACGTACAAACTATTGCACCGAATGATTTATTAGAAGATGCGATCTATCTGATGAGAAAGAAGAATATTGGGGTCTTACCAGTCGTAGACATGAGAGAAAACTTGGTAGGAATCATCACAAATAATGATATATTTGACGCTTTTTTGAAAATCACCGGTTATACAGATGGGGGCACAAGAATCCAGCTTCGAATTGAAAAAGACCAACGAGGCGTATTAGCTGAAGTCTGCCAAGTGCTTTCATCCCATGGCTATAACATTGCAACAGTTGTAGTGAATCGTAATGAAACAGAAACGATCATCGAATTCCAAATCTCTACACAAGAGGTCAAAGAGTTGAAAGGATTTTTGGAAGCAGAGGGCTATACTGTATTAGAAGCAATGCTGACAAACGTAAAAAAATAGGTATGTCGAAAGTCTAAGGATCTCTAAAGGTTAGATGAAAAATCTAATTTTTAGGGATCTTTTCGTTAAAGTAGGGTATATTTTAGAGAAATAGCTAATTTTCTTCTTGAAGACTACTAAAGAGGAAGTAATATTGGTATACTATATCAGTCTTCCTGTAATGGTTAGCGAAAAAAATAATGAAAATCAATAGGATAATCAAAAGAGGTGTAAAATCAGTGGACACAAAAGAGAAAATGCTTGAATTGATCAAAAAGAAACAAGGCGGTGGTCGTTCAAAAAAAATGCAAGAACCAAAAAATGATCGCAGCAATATGCGTAAAGGACCAAAAATATATAACAAGTAGGTTTAAATAAGAGAGTGGTTGAATGTCAAGAGTATGAAAAGATTCATGTGATTTTAATATTCTTGGATATTTTTACTTATTTTTTGAAATAACTAGTTATGTTGGAACGATTTGTGCAAAAGAGGTCGAGACAAAAGTCGTTTAGGTTTGAGAAATTGGAGAGAAAAGAGGTTGGGATAAAAGTGTTTCTTACTTTGTCCTAGCCTCTTTTTTTGAAATTGCCGAAAGACCTGATTTTTAGATTTGTCCCACACCCTTTTTAGTTGAACGCACTCAGATTTAAAAGTAGTTGATGAAGGTCCAACCACTCTTTTTCTTGTGGCAGAGAAGAAAGTGTAAAAACAGGGCAATTTTTCCAATCCTCCCAAAGATGATTGCAGACGATCAATGACACGTCAGAGGGAAGGTCCTTTCTATAAGCATGTGTGCCTGTTGCAAATAATGGCTGGATGGATCGAGGAATGATCTGTTCCGCTAATTTCAGCAAGTAAGAGGAGAGACCGGCATTACCATGAAAAGAAAAGAATACCTTGATCTGGGTCGTGTTAGCTGCCTTTAGTAAAGAATAATGGAACATGGTAAAGGACAAAGCAACATGTTCAGGATGAAGAATGGGGAAAAATTGCTGTACATTGGGTGTTTTTAAATAGATATACCAGTCTTCATAAAGTTTTTTTAAATGTAACGGCAAACCAAAGGAGTCTTTTAAGGGATTTTTTTGATAATGGCTAGAAACATGAGACAAAAGCCTTAGATTAACGGAAAAAGCATATAGTTCATCAGTATTTTCAACAGAGGGAATCATTGGTAGAAAAAACTGATGATATGTATCGTAGTGTTCACGGTCTTCAGGGTAGCAGAATTGGTCAGCATCGCTTGAATAGACGACACAATTTAGAAAGACTATGTACAGCCAAATCAACTCCTCATGAGGAATCGTCTGAGTTCTGAAAGTTGCTTTGAATAGGTACCTGACTCTTTTCTTGAACTGAGTGAAGCTTTCTCGAAAAGTAATGTCTTCTTTTAATGCAAGGTCAAGTACAATGGGATATTTATGAGATAATCGTTTCGTTAAAATAATCAGCCAGAGCTGTGCTTTTAGAGGATCGATCGGTAGGCCGATAAGTGTTTGAACAAATTTCATAAAATTTGAATCAACAGGAATGCCTTCTGCCGTAAAATCAATATTGAAACTTTGATAAAAATCAAAAAGAAAGCAACGGATATCTGCCTCACTTCCTTGGATTTTCATAGGAGATGTCTGCCATTGCAAGTGATAGGTCTGCAGTTCTTTGTTCAGTTGTTTGATGATTTTTCGAATGCGTGATTGCGATGAGTAAAGGGTGGCAGCTGCTGATTGTAGTGAGCGTATCCGTCCACGGAAATACTGATCGATCAATTGAAAGACAGGCGTGTGTTTTGCTAGATCTAAAATGATGGTCTCGATTTTTGGAGAACGAGGTACCATAAGTTGGTAACCTATTCTTTTTTGAAATGTGATCGCCATTTCTTTTGGGAGAATCTGTCGTAAAGCTTCAATATCAGAGCGTAAAGTCGGTGACGATGTTTTTGTTACGTTGCTGAGTTCCTTCGATGTAGAAGGGCGGTCTTTATTATTTAAATATTGAAGGATCAGTATCTGACGTTGAAATTGTTTGTTCTCCTGTAGTCTAAAAAATAAATTATCCATAGAGACCTCCTAGATCATGTAATCACTATTTTTTTAGTATATACGTATTTTTTTATTTATCTTTTTATTTTTTAGATGAAATTTTGTCCTTTTTTTTCTTTGAAAGAAAAAAAGAGAAATCTTTTGTCGCAAATAAACAGTAAAATTTAAAGTGCATGATTATGGATGAGGAGGAAAAGACCAATGTTCAGACAGAAATTTTTTAAAGTCTCGCTTGCTTTGATGCTTGCTGGCAACACTTTTATTTCTACAGCGGCAAATCATTACGCAGAAGAAGT
The DNA here is from genome assembly GCF_005844145.1 of Enterococcus sp. BSD2780061688st2 D3. Classification (NCBI taxonomy): domain Bacteria; kingdom Bacillati; phylum Bacillota; class Bacilli; order Lactobacillales; family Enterococcaceae; genus Enterococcus; species Enterococcus sp. BSD2780061688st2 D3. Next base: position 130,671 of record NZ_SPHN01000004.1, on the reverse strand, counting down.
TGCTGAACAAGAAATGAGCGTTCCACAAGATGAAGAGAAGAAAGATGATGGGAAGATAGATGATACAGTTACTTCATCTCCAGAAAATAATGAAGAACAACTACCTGAAAAAATACCTGAGGAAGCAACTACGACGCCATTGGAACCAGTTGAGCCTAGCGAAGAATCCCCTGTCGATGAGACGATAGATATCCCTATTGCGGAAGAGGTTACCGAATCCTCCCCACCCGAAAATGTACTGATGGATGAGCAAGAAAAAACGGCAATAAACGAGCAAAAAGAAAAAGCGACGGAATCAACTGACATAGCAAAGGATACAGATTTAGCAAGCGGTACATATGGAACGAGTCCTTGGCGTATTGATGCGCAAGGGGTATTATACATAGACGGTGGCGAATTAGGTGAAGCTACAATGAGTGTCAGAGCACCGTGGTATATTTATCGCTCTTCGATCACTAAGATTATTTTTACGGCACCTACGCTGGCAAATGCCCACTCTCTTGGCCTGTTTTTTGATATGAACCAAGTGACGATGATCGAGAATCTAGAGTATTTAGATACGAGTCATGTAGGGGATATGAGGTATTTCTTTTACTGGTGTTCTAAATTGACCAATCTGGATGTATCTGGGTTTGACACGACGAATGTGACAAATATGAGCTATATGTTCTATGGCTGTTCACAGCTTGTCTCACTGGATCTATCGACTTTCAACACAAGCAATGTGACACAGATGGGCAGTATTTTTTATGACTGCCATTCGCTCACTTCACTAAATGTATCTTCCTTTGATACGAGCGGAATGACGAATATGAGCTACATGTTTTACAACTGCTCAGAGCTCACTACACTGGATATCTCCAATTTTGATACGGGAAATGTCGATGACATGAGCCATATGTTCCGCAGTTGTAGTAAGCTGACCCAACTGGATGTGTCGGGCCTTGATACACACCAAGTCACGGATATGTCATTTATGTTTTATGGGTGTTCAGGACTAAGGGCACTGTCACTTCAGAATTTTGATACAGCCAAGGTCCTCAACATGCATTACATGTTTTATAACTGCGCAGCGCTGACGTCTTTGCCTGTTGAGGGGTTTGACACAAGTCGCGTAACCTCAATGCGCTACATGTTTTATGGTTGTCACAACCTGACAGATGTGGATGTGTCTAATTTTGATACGCGTAATGTCACGACTATGAGCTATATGTTTTATGGATGTAGTGCTCTTGCGGCGGTAGATGTGTCTAATTTTGCCACACCAAAAATCAAGTTTATGAATTATATGTTCACAAATTGTTCAAAATTAAAAGCACTAGATATTTCCGCAGTATCTACTGGAGCATTAGAGGAAATGAATCAATCATTTTCAGGAATGTCACAATTATCGACGCTGACCCTCGGACCTAATTTTCAATTTCTGCCTGAGGCCAATCTTCCGGCTATTCCTACAGTTGAACCCAATACAGGCTATTGGCAAAATGTCGGAGCAGGGACAGTAGCGATACCAAAAGGAGACCATATACTGACCTCGGTTCAATTGATGGCTACTTATACTGGTACGATGGCGGACACCTATGTTTGGCAAAAAACGCTCAACCTAGAATCGATTTCTGTAAAAGATGCGACTCTCTATGTTAATGACTTATGGGACCCAGCAGACAACTTTATTTCTGCGACTGATAAAGACGGTAATGCGATGGATTTTGATCCTAGCATGGTCACTGGAACAGTAGATACTTCTGTGGCGGGCATAACACCGATCACTTATACGAATGGAAGCGCAAGTCAAGTAAGCACTGTCACAGTGAAAGAAAATATGGAAAGTATCGTCATCAGAAATTCAGTATTGTATGTGGGAGATAAGTGGGATCCGACTGAAAATTTTGTTTCGGCAACAGACAAAGATGGGAATAGTCTTGCATTTGATCCTACTATGGTCACTGGCGATGTAAATGTTAAAGTCCCTGGCAACTATCAGGTAACTTATATGAATGGAAGTGCAAGCCAGCTTGCAGAGGTTACTGTTAAGGAAAATAAAGAAACGATCGTAGTAAAAGATTTGACGATTTATGTAGGGGATACTTGGAACCCGGCGGATCAATTTATTTCAGCGACAGACAAGACGGGGAGTCCGTTGTTCTTTATAAAAGAGATGGTGAGTGGAGTAGTAGACAGTAAGAAAATCGGAACTTATAAAGTGGTATTTAGAAATGGACAAGCTGAACAACAGACAACAGTAACGGTCAAAGAAAACAAAGAAACGATCCATGCGAAGGATTCGACACTCAGCGTAGGAGATTCGTGGAATCCGATCGATAATTTTCTTTCGGCAACAGACAAAGAAGGAAAAAGTGTTCCTTTTGAGATGAACATGGTTGACGGATCAGTCGACACGTCGAAAGTCGGGATTTACCCAGTCACTTACAAAAATGGTAGAAAATCTGTTTCAGTGTTTATCCATGTCGTCAAGAAAGAAACCAATAGTAAACCTAAACCGCCTAATCAAAATGGTCAAACGCCAACAGACAACACGAACAATCAACAGACCACAACCCCAAAAGCCACAACTAAGCCAGCAAGTTCTACTACTAATGAAGGAAAAAACCTTCCTAAAACAGGTGAACGTCATTCTTTTGCAACAGCTTTAGGGTTTGGCATATTGGCTGTAGCGTTGACACTGATTTATAAAAAAAGACAAAAAAGTAAATAAACGGTAAATAGATTTTTAATAGACTAGTCAGACTCCTTTTTTTACGGCATACTGTAAAAAAGGAGTCTGACTTTTATGGACAATGAACTATTGATTATTGAATTACTTTCCACCAAACAAAAAATAATGACGATTATCAAGAAGCAAACGAAAAAAATGAGTGTAATGTTGGGGTTTTATTTTATCGGAGCACTGTTCTTTTTTTATGGACTTGCGGGAGTCGTCTATCAGTATCTACTAAATAGAGGGATTTCTTATTCTTCGGTTGATCGTGTAACGAATCTCTATGGATTTTCCAAAGCATGTGGTTTTTTTGTCATGTTGATTTTGTTCTTATTGTTTTCTTTTTTATGGGGAAGATATCACTATATTTCCCGACACTTTGACCAGTGGATCGAAAAACGAGTAGAAAATCATTTCTATGCCAAAGCCCCTATACAAGATCTTCCTTCTATTTTTTTGTTTGAAAAGAATGAACTGAAAATGACCGTAGCAAAAAAGGATTGTTTTTTTCTTTCCAAAACGATTGATGATGTGTCCTTGTTTTTGGGTATTTACAAGTGGTATGGCATGGATCGGTACGCTATTTTTATAGAAACGGATGAAATAATGGAAACTGTTCCTGAAATAAGAACTGTGTTCAGTCGGCATTTTGCACTAGGAGCAGGGTTGTTGCTGTTAGGTCTAGGCGGGGCTTTTTTCTACGCTTCAGGAGGTCCAATCAGTGGGATACATGGATCAACGATCGCTAAAGTCGCAGTGACACATTCTTCAGAACGGTCCGATGATGGGGATCTCTTGAAAGATCCAAAAAAAGAAGTTCAATTGGTGGCAAGTCAAACGAATGACTTGAAGATTGATCAGGAGACGAAAAAATTATATATGACAACAGATCAAGGTAAACAGTGGCGATTTGTACCGCTGGCGCTTGACTGGGTCCGCTTTGGAGACTATACACTGACTTCTGGAACTGTTCCAGTTGGTTACTGGATGGATAAAACATTTGATCTATCTCCTGATTTTTCTTGGTTTCTCTATTCACCTGATCAGCAAGATGTATATATGCTAACTTCGACTGACGCTGGGAAGACTTGGGGCAAAAATCTAATTACGAATCATGGAGAACGAGTGAGGTATAGAAAAGCAACTTTTTTGAACAGTGATCAAGGAATCGTCATGTTTTCTACTGACAATGGGATGTCTGCAGAAAATTTACAGATCTATACAACAAACGATAAAGGAAAGTCTTGGATATCAACTGGTGGCACAGTGATCGACCAACCAATCCAAAATGTTAGTTTTGTAACAACTTCTCTCGGCTTTGTTTCTACCAGAGAAAAACTCTACTATACAGCAAATGGCGGAAGGTCGTTCAAAGAATCTATTGTGACCATTCCTGCGGATTATCAAACAGGAGGACTGGACTTGTTCCAATCGCCGAATGAGGTGACCCAAGTCAGCGCAAATAAGTTAGAAGCAAAATTTTATCTTTTGAAGGCAAATTCGATCGATATTGGGAAAATGTTTGCTTGTCTGTTTACCTCGACCGATAATGGCGAGACGTGGCAATTTGAACAGCAGTTATCCCAAGTAGATATCAATGATTAGTGAACTAAACGGTGAGGCACACTATTAAAGAAAGTAAAAACATCAATGGACAGATCCAAAAAGAAGGGATCTGTCCAGAAGATGTTTTTGCTTTTTTGTTTGAAGAAAGAACGATTTCACTAAGAACCATGAACAGTCTTTACCGTTTTTACGTTGTTTGAAATTGGCTGTTATACAAGCTAGCATAGAGCGTGGGTTTGCTCAATAGTTCTGTATGAGTGCCTTGTTCCACGATATCACCGTTTTCCATGACGAGGATCAAATCCGCATTTTCAATGGTAGACAGTCGATGTGCGATCACAAAGCTAGTACGGTTTTCTGTCAAGGCACTCATTGCTTGCTGGATCAATGCTTCTGTTCGTGTATCTACACTAGAAGTAGCTTCATCCAAGATTACGACAGCAGGATCAGCTAATACGACACGAGCGATAGTTAGAAGCTGCTGCTGACCTTGTGAGAGAGTGCCGTTTTCACTTGAGATGATTGTATCATAACCGTTTGGTAAGGTTCGGATGAAATGGTCACATTGCGCTATTTCAGCTGCATGGACGATCTGCGCTCTTGTCGCCTGGCGTTTCCCGTAGGCGATATTCTCGGCAACAGTTCCTTCAAACAACCAAGTATGCTGTAAGACCATCCCAAAATACTTTCGCAACTCATTTCTTGATAACTTGGTGATGTCGATCTGGTCAAACTCGATTTTCCCCTTTGTTAATTCGTAAAAACGCATCAATAGGTTCACGAGTGTCGTTTTTCCTGCTCCAGTAGGGCCAACGATCGCAATCGTCTGTTTAGGTTTGACCGAAATAGTTACATTTTCCATCAATTGTTTATCTGGAGTATAGCCAAAGCGCACCTCTTTAAATTCGATGGCTCCTTTAGGCGAAGAGAGATGTTGTTCTTGACTATCAGGTAGCTCATCTGGTTCATCCATGATCTCAAATATCCGGTCGATCGCAGCCATCGCAGATTGGATAGCATTGATAACGTAAGAAGCAGTGGAGATCGGTTCTGAAATCTGATTGATGTATTGGAGATATGCTTGTAGTAGGCCGAGGGTGATGCCACCAGATAAAACCAGAATTCCTCCAAGAATGGCACTAACGATAAAAGCAAGTTGATTCATTAGACGAATGACTGGATAAATCGCAAAATTCATAAATTGTGCTTTTTTAAAGGCTTGATAGTGCGTTTGATTGATCTTGCGTATCGACTCGATGGCCTGATCCTGCTGATTAAAAGTTTTGATCACTAGATTTCCTGCAAGATATTCTTCCATTTTATTGTTCAAAGAGCCAAGTTCTGCTTGATTTTTATCTGAGATCTGTTTGTTTTTATTTGCAAATCGGTGGGTTACGTAGGCACTCCCAATAATCAATAGGATAACGAGTAATGTCAACTTTGTATTGATGTAAAATAACATTACAATAGAAAATGTTATCGTCGCCAATGACGTGAGAAATTGGTTGATCCCAGTGAGTAAGACTTGAGATACCTGATTCAATCCAGTCGTTGTTCGACTGATGATCTCGCCCACCTGGTGTTGATCAAAGAAAGCCATCGGTAGTGTTTTGAATTTTTTTGTGATTTCTTTTCGAACAGTAAGGGCGATTTTTTCACTTAAAGTGGCCATTGTCCGCTCTTGGATAAATGAAGTGATACTGCTGAGAAAAGAAAAGGTAATCAGTAATATGACTGGCATCAAAAGGGTATCTTTTATGTCTGAGAGCGACATGTTCATCATGCCGACTTCACTGATTCGCTGTAGTAATTGGTCGATGCCGATACCCATGATCATCGGCATTGCGACGACTAATAAATTACCGATCAAACTGCAAAGAAGCAAGCCGTAAAAAATAGGGTGATCTGCTTGGATCATTTTCCAAAAACGCATCAAACTTTGTTTTTTGCTATTCATTTTGTTTTTCGTCATGCTATCCCTTCCTTCACTATTCCTTGTGATTTCGCAAATTCCTGATAAGAATCGCAATTGGCGAGTAGTTGTTCGTGCGTACCTTCCCCGACGATCTTACCGTTATCCAAAACGATGATAGTATCTGCGTGCATGATTGTGCTGAGTCTTTGTGCGACAATGACGAGCGTTTTATCCGACATCTCATCTTGTAAAGCCTGTCTTAAAGTAGCGTCAGTTTTGTAATCTAGTGCTGAAAAACTATCATCAAACACATAAATCTCAGCCGGCTTGATCAATGCTCTGGCAATACACATTCTTTGTTTTTGTCCGCCCGAATAGTTGTCGCCGCCTTGAGCCACAAAACTATCTAGACCAGCGGGTAATTTAGCTAAGACTTCTTCCAATTGAGAGATGCGCAGCGCTTGGTTTAGTTGCTCGCTTGATGCTTCTTCATTTCCCATGGCAAGATTTGAACGAATGGTCCCGCTGAACAAGAAAGCTTTTTGAGGCACATAACTGATTATTTGACGGATCATTGTTTGTTCCAACTCTTGAAGTGGTTGCCCGCCAAGCAGGATTTCGCCACTGGTTGTATCATTTAAACGTAGAAGTAGTTTAGCAATCGTGCTTTTTCCGGAACCAGTACCGCCTACGATTGCAGTCGTTTTTCCTCTAAGAATATCAAAATGTAGATCTTCTAGTACAGGTTCGGAATCTTTTGAATAACTAAATGAAACATGCTTAAAAGACAAAATTGGCTTCTCAGTTAGAGACAATAACTCATTCTTTGGTTGTTGTGGTTCTTTGATTTCAATCGGTGCCTCAAGTATTTCTTCTATTCTTTTCAGAGAAGAAATAGATTTAGGGATGACAACTAAGACCATCGCCGCTGTCATCAGATAAGCTAGGGTCAACATCGAATATTCAACGATTGCTGTAACGATCCCGATCTGGAGCGAACCATTACTTACCAATGTGCCACCAAACCACAAAATAGTACTATAAACAATCCCCATGAATAAGAAAGCAATTGGAGTCACCCAAGCGAATATCCGATTGACTTTGATCATCTGGTCCGCATACTCTTCAAATGTTTGATTTGTCCGTCGTTCCTCATACTCTTGATTGTTGAATGCACGGATCATGGTGACTCCAGTAAAAAACTCCCTTAAAGTGATCGTGATCCGGTCCAATTTAGGTTGGATCTTTAATGAAAGAGGCGTACCTTTTTTCATTAAAAAATAAATGACCCCAGCATAAACCACCACAGAAGTCAACGTGATCATTGTTAAGGTAAACGAGTATTGGAACATCATCACCAAAGTAAAGACCGCAATGATCGGTGCAGGCAAGATCAATTGACAAAATAAGACAAGCATCTGTTGGACGTTGTCCACGTCATTTGTCATTCGCGTTAACAGAGAACCAGTACCAAAGCGATCGGCATCTTTGATGGATAATTGCTGGAACTTAGCAAAATATCTTTCACGTGTTTGGTAGCCAAACTTAGCGGATACTAGTGCGGAAAAGTAGCTGGAAGCAATTGCTGCCAGTGAACCGAATAATGCGACGATCAGCATTTGCCCGCCAATCGCATAGATTTTCGTTTTCTCACCACTGGCAATGCCGACATCGATCAGTGTTGCGACTAGCTTGGGAACGCCAAGGGTCCCGATGATCTGCAAACAGATAAATAAAAAAGTGAAAAAAACGATTTTTTTATTCTTCTGTAAAAATTGTTTTAGTAATTGCATATATGTTCCTCCTTTTTTTTCTGACAAATATGAATTCTACACCTTCAAGTTGCTTGAAGGTCAATGGAAAAAAAGTTAAACTGCAAATGGGGTGAGAATATGGAAAAACTGTATACGATCGGGGAAGTATCCAAATTGTTGAATGTGCCAAAATCGACGATTCGGTATTGGGACGAGCAAGGCTTGATCCATTCGAGCCGACATGAGGAAAATGATTATCGACTATTTGATATTGATGCTATTTTCCAAATCTATGACATTGATTTTTACCGAAAGCTTGATGTTCCAATCAAACAAATGCAAAATTTATATGGAAAAACGCTGGAAGAACACTATGAAACGATTGCTCAAACAGAACAAAGGATCTATCTGGAAAAAGTAGAGTTGCAAAAGAAGCATGAGGAAATCCTGAAACGAAAAGAGCAATTGAAACTCATGCTTGCACACGAAAACAGTGACTTTCCAGAAGAAACGCCACCTTTTGAGGCCATCGTTGCCGTTGATTCTGACGATATTTTAGATTCGAAAGCTTATTTAGAAACGTATGCCAGTTTTGGCAGTGTCTTTGATTTTTCGATCAGTGATGAAATGATCTATGGTTTTTGTACAGATGAACAGACGAATGCTCTACCCATGTCTAAAACCGTTTGGCGAAAAGATCAAGCCAAAAAATATCGTCGTTTTTTGCTGAAAGTCGAAGTCGGGAACACTAAAAATAACAATATTGATCAGGTGAAAAATGAATTAGAAAAACGGGGACTAAAATCTGGACGAGTAATCGGTCAATATCTATTGACGAATACAACGAAGAAAGATGTGTTCGAGGAATACTACCAAGCATGGCTGGAGATTATGTGATAGGGATGTTTTCTTTTATGAAAAATGAAAAAAACATTGACAATCTGATAAGAAAGTGGGATATTAATTAGCAAATAATGAAGCGTTGAAGAGAAGAGTAGCTGAATGGTGAAGGAACAAAGAGACTCCGGTGGGTGGAAAAGGAGATCCTTTCGTCAGTGAAGATGAACTCTGAGCATTTTGATTTGTTCACGCAAATCAAACGGACTGTGACCGTTATCTTGCCGAGTATCTTAGGTACTGTTGAGACATTGTTTGTGAGAATAATGTGAATCAGGGTGGTAACACGAAGCATTCGTCCCTTTTATCTGTAATGGATAAAAGGGACGGGTGCTTTTTTCATTTTGCTCCGTGAAACTTCACGCGCATTTGTTAAAGAGGAGGAAAACACATGACAACACGTAGAACATCACCATTTCGTTATGATATTGTAGGGAGTTTTTTAAGACCAGAAAAATTGAAACAAGCAAGAGAGGACTTTAACAAACAAAAAATCAGTCAAGCAGAATTGACGAAAGTAGAAGATGAAGCCATCATCGACTTGATCAAAAAACAAGAGGCTCTTGGCTTGAAGGCTGTGACAGATGGGGAATTCCGCAGAAGTTGGTGGCATTTGGATTTCTTCTATGGACTAAATGGGATCGAGTTTTTTGTGCCAGAACACGGCTACTTTTTCCATGGAGAAGAAACACGTCCTGGGACGATTACTGTCACTGGCAAGATTTCAGGAGAAGAACATCCGTTTATTGACCATTTTCGATTTACTCGTGAGCATACTAGCGCCGGGATCGAAGTAAAACAAACGATTCCTGCTCCTGCTCAAATTTTAGTGGAACTGCTTCGTCCGGATATTTTACCAAAGATTCGAGAAATCTATCCAGAAAATGACGAATTGATCAAAGACATCGTTGCAGCTTACCGCCAAGTAATCGCGGACCTTTATCAAGCCGGAGCCCGCACGATCCAATTGGATGATTGTACGTGGGGCGTATTAGTTGCTCCTTTACCTAAAGGCTTTTTAGCAGAAACGCAACAGGATGAACGAGAAGTGCGCAAGGAGTTAGCGCAACTGTACCTAACGATCAACAACGCTGTTTTAGCAGATCAGCCAGACGATTTGACGCTGAACACGCATGTTTGTCGCGGAAATTATCACTCGACATGGGCTGCAGCTGGTGGGTATGAGGATGTGGCAGATCCTTTGTTCACGCAAGAAAATGTCCAAGCGTATTATTTGGAATACGATAGTGAACGTTCAGGTGGCTTTGAACCACTTGCCAAAGTATCCGAGGATAAGTTAGTGGTTTTAGGACTAATCACTACTAAAAGTGGGGAACTAGAAGATCGCCAGAAAATCATCGAACGCATTTACGAAGCAACTCGATATCTGCCTTTAGATCGATTATGCCTTAGCCCACAATGTGGCTTTGCGTCCACTGAAGAAGGCAATATATTGACTGAAGAGGAACAATGGGAAAAGCTGGCATTCGTCAAAAGTATTGCAGAAGAAGTCTGGAAATGATTTGTTTAGTTGATCGAAAAAGAGGCGGGGACAGAAGTGTTTAACTCCTAGAAATAAGAAGAAATCAATGAAAATTGCTTTTCAAATTTTTGTGAATTTTGGCTTATTTAAGAAGGAGTTGCTTCTGCTCCCACCGTTTATCCGTTTTTAAAGAATGAGACAAAAGCGTTTCTTACTTTTGTCTCACGCTCAATTAAAGCATTGGCACGCTACTTGTTCTCACGTGTTGAACAGGTAGCGAACCAACGCTTTTTTATTGTCCTTAAGTTTGTTTCGTTTGTGGAACGAAACTTTCTCTTACGATCAGTCGTGTCGGATAGGTGACGATGATTGGTTCTTCCCTAAGGTGGTCGATTCGTTCTACAGCCAATCGAACAGCCGATTTACCAATCGCTTTTGCACTGATGGCAACACTTGTTAACCCAGGGGAGAGAGTCGAAATTGCTTCGATATTGTCAAAACTCACAAGCACGATGTCTTTTCCGATTTGGATCTCTTGTTTTTCTAGTGCTTTGTAAACGCCAAGTGCGATTGGATCACTTCCGATAAGAATCGCTGTGGGTAAATTTGTTTTATTGTCAGCTAGTAGTTCACTGGCAAGTCGTTCCCCTGATTCTTCCGTCCATTCACCCAAATAATGAGTGGTGTGGTTTTCTAAATGATGGTCTCGCATAAAATGAAGATAGGCACGACTTCTTTTTTCATTTTCTGTGATTGTTTTCCCACCGAATTCATCCATATCTACTTGATATCCGCCAATATAGGCAATCCTCTGATGGCCATTTTCTAAAAAAAGTTCTAATACGGAGTTAGTCATTCGTTCTAAATCTGCGTAAACCATATCAACTTCTTGCTGGATGTCTGGATTATCGACTACAACTAAATGTTTGTTTTGTTTTAGGAGATCAGAGATGGATTGTTTCGTCACAGTGCCAACGACGATGATCGCACCTAACTGATCCAAATCTTTCCATTCTGTGGGATTATCGGATAGATTATAGATTCGATTCATGCCGATATGCAGACGGCTGGCTTCTTCTTCCAATCCAGCACGTAATTCTTTATAGTAACTATCTTGTTCTTCACTGGCTTTACTAATCGTTGAAATGACTCCAATTGAAGGCAATCGTTTTTTTACATATTTTCGTTTATTGATATCGTAGTTCAAACTGGCAGCGACTGCAAAAATCCGGTCCCTTGTTTGATCTGCTACATTGATCGTTTTATCCTCATTCAAGACCCGTGAAACTGTCGTAGGGGAAACATTCGCTTTTCTGGCTACATCTCTAATACCAACCATATGACCACCTCGAAAAAAATTTTTTTGAATTGTTATTGACAAATTTGTTTAGTAAACAGTATACAGGAAATGTAAGAAAAGTAAACGGTTACTATTTGTGAAGAGGTGAAGAGATGGAAACAGTAAAAGATATAGAGTGTGCTGAATTAGTAACATACGATGAAAAAGACCGAATATTTCATTTGGCGAATGACACGATTTCCTACATTATCCAAATCGAAGAATCGGATGTCTTAGCCCATGTTTATTTTGGGAAGAGGATCAAGGGGTACCGACATCATAAAAACTATCCTAGAAGAGATCGTGGATTCTCCGGAAATACACCGTTAAATGATGATCGTTCTTTTTCAAAAGATACGCTGCCACAAGAATACTCTAGCCACGGCGGGATGGATTACCGCTTGCCTGCTCTGGTGATTCGTAGAGAAAATGGCTCTAATCTACTGGATCTTAGATACCATGATTATCAAATAAGTGAGGGGAAACCTGCTTTATCAGGATTGCCCCATGCCTATGTTTTACAAGCGAAGGAAGCGGAAACGTTGGTGATCACGTTAAAGGATCGTGAGTTAGGTGTGTACGTTGACTTGATGTATACGATCTATCGCAATCGCTCGGTGATCACTCGCTGTGTGAATATCAGAAATCAAACAACAGAAACGATCGCTATTGAGAAAGCAGCTTCTTTCCAGATCGATCTCACTCATTCAGGTAGATTTGATGAGGTGATTGCGTTACCGGGCGCCCATGTAAAAGAACGGCAAATCTCAAGACAGCCAATTTTGGATGGAATCAAATCCTTTGAAAGCCGGCGAGGGTCAAGCAGTCACCAGATGAACTCATTTATTGCATTGACGAATAAACATACGACAGAGTTTGCAGGCGAAGCCATCGGGATACACCTTGTGTATTCAGGAAACCATTCTTTTGAGATCGAAAAGGATCAAATCAATCAGACCAGAGTGATCGGGGGCATCAATCCCTATAATTTCCATTGGTTGTTAGCTGCAAATCAAAGTTTTCAAACTCCTGAGATCCTCCTTTCTTATTCTGATCAAGGACTGAACCAAATGAGTCAGGTCACCCATCAGTTGTTACAAGAACGAGTTGCCAGAGGAAAACATCAATACCAACAGCGCCCGATTCTAGTCAATAATTGGGAAGCGACTTATTTTGACTTTACGAGTAAAAAATTGGAAGCCATAATCGATGAGGCAAAAGAACTTGGACTTGAGATGTTCGTTTTAGATGATGGATGGTTTGGCAAAAGGGATGCGGATAATTCTTCTTTGGGGGATTGGTATGAATATCGGGGCAAGTTAGCAAATGGATTAAAAGGGCTTGCTGATTACACCCATCAAGCTGGCTTGCAGTTTGGGATATGGGTAGAACCGGAAATGATTTCTCTTGATTCAAAACTTTATCGGCATCATCCAGATTATTTGATGTCTGAACCTGATCGAACACCTGCTGTTTCACGTTCCCAGTATGTGCTTGATTTTACACGTGAAGAGGTACGTGCGGCAATCGAAACGCAATTACGCAAACTGCTGGATACGGTTGACATCGACTATGTCAAATGGGATATGAACCGCTCATTGTCGGATGCTTACTCTGCTTCTTTAGGAAAAGAGAATCAAGGAGAGGTGCTCCATCGCTATGTTTTAGGATTATATGAACTGATGGAACGGCTTACGACGGATTATCCAGAGATCCTCTGGGAAGGGTGCTCTGGTGGTGGCGGGCGATTTGATGCTGGTTTGTTGCACTATATGCCGCAGTCCTGGACGAGTGACAATACCGATGCTGTGGAGCGGATCAATATCCAGTATGGGACAAGTTTAGGCTATCCTATTTCTGCCATGACTGCACATGTTTCTGCTGTACCAAATCACCAGACTGGCCGTGTGACTAGTTTGAAAACACGTGGCGATGTTGCGATGGGTGGCGTGTTTGGGTACGAACTAGATCTGACACACTTATCCGAGGAAGAAAAGAACGAAGTGAAGGAACAAGTCGCTTTTTATAAAGAAATCAGGCAAACCGTTCAGTATGGCGATTTCTATCGTTTGCATGATCCTTTTGAGCAGGCAACTGCTTCTTGGATTTTTGTCGCAAAAGATCAGGAAGAAGCGGTATTGTTTTTAAGCAGAAAATTAGCAAATGCGCAGCCAGACTTCCACGAAATCCGTTTAGCTGGTTTGGCGGAGGAAGATTTTTACCGTGATCAACAAACTGGGCAGATCTATTCTGGTTCTGAATTGATGACAGCAGGGCTTTATTATCCGGATTTTTATGGCGATTTTCAAACATCGCTCATTCATTTTATCAAAGTGGAAGAAGGAGAGAACGCAAATGAACGCAACAATTGATTGGCTAGATGATCCAGAAGTATTTCGAGTAAATCAGTTAGAAGCACACAGTGACCATGTGATCTATGGCTCAAAATCAGAAATCAATACAGCTAGCTCACGTATCCAATCCTTGAATGGGATATGGAAGTTCAAGTACTCAAAAAATGCACAGAGTCGTCCAGTAGATTTCTATAAAAAGGATTTTGATAGCAGTGATTTTGATGAAATAGCTGTTCCTGGTCATATCGAGTTAGCTGGCTATGACAAGATCCACTATATCAATACGATGTATCCTTGGGAAGGCCATGAGTTTCGTCGCCCACCATTTACAACGGCTAGCATAGCACAAACGAAAGGACTGTTCTCTCAGGCAGAATATAATCCTGTTGGTTCCTATCTCACAACGTTCCGTTTGAATGAGAAAATGAAACAAGAAAAGGTCTCGATCCATTTTGCAGGTGTAGAACAGGCGATGTATATTTGGCTGAACGGTCATTTTATTGGTTACGCAGAAGACTCATTTACCCCTGCTGAATTTGATTTGACACCCTATCTGGAAGAAAAAAACCAGCTGGCTGTAGAAGTCCATAAGCGAAGTACAGCAGCATTTATCGAGGATCAGGATTTCTTCCGCTTCTTTGGGATATTTCGCGATGTTACACTGATTGCAAAAGGAAAAAATCATTTGGCAGATATCTGGTTGCGCCCTAAATTAGATGAAACGTTGCAACATGGACAGTTGGAAATGGATATCCAGATTGAAAATATCCTTCCTGACAGTGAAGTGCATCTTCGTATCTTTGATCCGACAGAAAGAAAAATCTATGAAGAAAAATTGGTGTTGACCGCTTCGCTTTCTCATCGTGTTGATCTAGGAAAGGTTGAACTTTGGGGACATTTTCAACCACGCTTGTATCGGATCGAACTGGAGACCCGTAAGGACGGAGAAGTAACCGAATATACCCACTATCCTTTTGGTTTCCGTAAAATCGAGATCAAAGATAAGATCATGTATCTAAATGGAAAACGGTTGATCATCAATGGTGTCAACCGACATGAATGGCATCCGGAAAAAGGACGAGCAATCACGCTTGAAGATATGGAACGGGATGTAAAGATCATTAAGAACGCACATATCAATGGTGTTCGAACCTCCCATTATCCTAACCAGATCGCCTGGTATTATCTTTGTGATCAAGCAGGTATCCATGTTATGGCAGAAACCAATTTAGAATCCCATGGCTCCTGGCAGAAGATGGGGGCATTCGAACCCTCCTACAATGTTCCTGGAAATATTCCCCAGTGGCGTGAAAATGTATTGGATCGGGCAAAAACAAATTTCGAGACGTTGAAGAATCATACAAGTATTTTATTTTGGTCTCTCGGAAATGAATCCTATGCAGAAGAAAATATTCGTTTGATGAATGACTATTACAAAGAAAAAGACCCGGATCGGTTGGTGCATTACGAAGGGAACTTCCCTAACCCCCAATTCGAAGAAACGATTTCAGATATGAAAAGTTGTATGTATGCCTCCCCAGAAGATGTTCGTGCCTATCTTGAAGAAGAAGCACAAAAACCTTTTATTTTATGCGAATATATGCATGATATGGGCAATTCATTAGGCGGTATGGCCTCGTACATGGAATTGTTAGAACAGTATCCGATGTATCAAGGTGGATACATTTGGGATTTTAAAGATCAAGCAATCCAAATGATCGATCCAATCACGAATCAAAAGGTGATGCGTTATGGGGGAGATTTTGATGATCGTCCTAGTGATTATGAATTTTCTGGAAATGGGATCGTCTTTGCAGATGGAGAAGAGAAGCCAGCTTTACAGGAGGTAAGATATTATTATGGAAAATACAGCAACTAAGTTAAGGGTCATTTACGGGGATTGTACACTGGGGCTGAAAGGACAAGGATTCCATTATATTTTTTCTTATACAAGAGGTGGCATGGAATCATTGAACAAAAATGGAAAAGAATGGCTTTATCGTGAGACCTTGCCTACTTTTTGGCGAGCGTTGACAGACAATGATCGCGGCAATGGGTTTGGGTATCGTTCATCTGTATGGTTAGGGGCAGGAAAGTATCCAAAAGTCAAACAGATTCAGGTAGAGATAGACGATGCAGCCATCGAATTGCCGATCGCGCCGGTCAATAATCAGTATTCAAATACAGAATACGTATCTTCCGCAGAGATCCTATTCACACTAGAATACAATACAGTACCAAAAACGGAAGTAGTTGTCAGCTACCGGATCAATGCGCTTGGGGAAATCAAGGTCAATGTAGTGTACCATGGACAAAAAGGGGTACCAGAATTACCTCTTTTAGGAATACGGTTTATCATGCCAACGCAGGCGACGAGTTTTACCTATGAAGGATTGTCTGGGGAAACGTATCCTGACCGAATGGCTGGTGGAGTAGAAGGTATCTACAAAATAACTGGGTTGCCAGTGACTCCTTATCTGGTACCACAAGATTGCGGTGTCCATATGAAAACAAAATGGGTAGAGATAACGAGAGACACTACATTGAGCAATGTAGAAAAAGAAAAGGAAAAATTTTCTTTGCGATTTGAACAAGTAACAGGAGATTTCGCTTTTTCCGCATTGCCGTATACAGCAGAGGAATTGGAAAATGCGACCCATAGAGAAGAATTGCCACCAGCAAGAAGAACTGTTTTGACGATGTTGGGGAGAGTTCGAGGTGTAGGTGGAATCAATAGTTGGGGTGCAGATGTGGAAGACGACTATCATATCAGTGGAGAAGAAGATCATGAATTTTCTTTTGTGATAAAGTAACCTGACCGCT
The DNA here is from genome assembly GCF_005844145.1 of Enterococcus sp. BSD2780061688st2 D3. Classification (NCBI taxonomy): domain Bacteria; kingdom Bacillati; phylum Bacillota; class Bacilli; order Lactobacillales; family Enterococcaceae; genus Enterococcus; species Enterococcus sp. BSD2780061688st2 D3. The sequence goes on along the minus strand of NZ_SPHN01000004.1, from coordinate 113,821 downwards.
GTATTCAAAAAAAGTATTTAAAAAAGCTAACAAATAGCAACCAAGTTTCTCCATCGAGAGATTTGGTTGCTATTTGTTGTCTAAAAGAAGTCTGAGGGCAAACTGTAGCGGAAAAATCGTACGTTGGTAATGGATTTTTTTACAGAAATTCAGAGTTATTCTATGATCGGCAAAGTGATCCTGACGGTCGTGCCGACGCCAATAAAAGATTCGATCGTGAGACCATATGCTTCACCAAAGGATAAGCGGATGCGTTCATCAACGTTTTTGATTCCTATTCCCGAAAAGAAATCAGTCGTTTTTTTCGTTAAACTAGTATCGAATCCATCTCCGCTATCCACTACCTCAAAGATCAAAGAATCGTCATGAAGCTTGCCAAATAACGTGATAAATCCTGTTTTTTTCGATTGAAAAGCATGGAGATAGGCATTCTCAATGATTGGTTGGATCATCATATTCGGGACCTTGAAAGAAAATAATTCCTCAGGTACCATGATCCGGGTAGAAATTTCGTCCCCATAACGAAGTGCAAGAATGTGGATATAACTTTGCACACTATTCAATTCTTCACCTACTGTGATCAGTTCCTCTTTTTTCCCGATCGTACTTCTTAACAAATCAATAAAATGGTCGATCCCAGTAATGGTCTCTTCATTTTTTCCTTGCCAAATCAGAAACTTCAAACTTGTCAATGTGTTGTAAATAAAATGAGGCTGGATCTGCGCTTGCATCGTCTGTATCTCCAAGATACGTTTTTTCTTTTCGGCTTTAATCGATCGTTCGTGGCTCTCTTCGATCGTATCAAGCAATTGATTGATCGTAGAACCTAGTACTTTTGTTTCGTAAGTTCCTTGGATCGATACATGGGCATTCGGGGCCGTTTCTTTGTTTTGTTTGATCGAATGGATCAAGGCATAGATCGACTTCGTCTGGCGGTTCATGTAACTAAAAACGACGCCTCCCACGAGGATAAGAATGATCAAATTGAAGAAAATGATTGGGAAGAGGATCCCCATCTGATTGGTCACTAAATTGCTATCGACTTTACTGATAAGTGTTGAATTTTGTCGATACAGGGGAAGCCTGGTCAAGCGTGCAGAGCCGATCGTTTTTGTTTCATTGCTGGTCAAATCAGTAAACAAATCGGAAGTCGTACCAATCATAGTAGCTTCGTTTGATGAAATAACAGTCTGTTCTTCATTAAGCAAATAGATTTTTGAGATATCTGGATTGATCATGGTGCTGAAGAGATGCGCCATTTGTTTGGAAGAGATAGCAATGACAGCATAGCCATAAACTTGATTCAGCGAAGTCTGCAATTTTTTGACAAAAAGAATACTTTTTTCTGCTTGATTTTTCTGTGTAAGTCCAAAATCAACAAAGACCATTTGAGTTGACGCAGACACCTGATCGATCTTATTGCGGATCTCTAATTGAAAAAAAGCGTTCGCATCCATGCTAGCGATGAGGTCATTTCCAACAAAGGTCCGCCCGTTTTCTCCGAAAATCATCAGGTCATAATCGATATAAGGAGAAATAGCGGTAAAGCTGAGTGTCATCTGATGGATCTCTTTTAAATCTGAAAGCTGTGATAACGCAGGCTGGTTTTCCGTAGAAAAGTAACTTTCTACCCCTGGATTTTCGGCAATCGAAGATAATGTCTTTTCTATATTATCATTCAGCATTTCAAAATCTCGTTGGATTTTTACTAAACTTTGTTCATTCGATTTATCAAATAGGTTGACATAAGCCTCTTTTGATTGGTGATAAATAAAAAGTGAAATAATGATCGCTTGAGTGAACAGTGCAATAAACAAAATGATGAATAATTTTGTAAATAATTCGTATTCTTTGAGTTTTGCTTTCATTTCACCATGCTTCCTTTGCGGTAATGGGACGGACTCATCCCTGTTTCTTCTTTAAAGACTCGTGAAAAGTAGCCTAAGTCGGTATAACCCACTTGAGAACAGATTTCTGAGAGAGGGTCAGTTGTTTCTGTTAAGAGTCGTTTTGCATGTTGGATACGCACTTTTTTTAGATATTTTGTAAAGTTGATGCCGTATTTTTCCGTGAAAATAGTCGAAAGATAACTATAAGAAAAGTGGAATTTTTCTGAAATAGATTGTAAAGACAGGTCTTCGTGGTAATTTCTCTGAACGTATTCATAAATCAATGTTAAAATAGCAGAATTCTCTTTTTTTTCAGGAACGACCCAGACCATCAACTGTTGAATGATGTTGGTAAATATTTGTACAAAACGCTCAATAGCAAAGGCATCAGCAAATTGTGCCGTCAAAGTCATTTTTAATTTGGTCAATTCGTAATGTTTCTCTTCTTCATCGTCCATTGCATGGATCAGCGCATAGAGTCGATTCATTGTTTCATGTTTCAAAAATAAGGGATCGATTCTTAGGACGATCATCGTTTCAACTGTAGCGCTCAATTCTCTGATTGCTGACAAATAATCTTTGTTCACGATTTTTGTGAGGTAGCTTTTCGTACTCGTTTCATAATGAGGAACAAGCGGAGTTAGTTGATCTGCTACCAGTGATCCTTTGTGCAAATGATAAAATAACTGTCCCTTACCATTCTTTTTGAGGAGCGTAAACTCAGTATAAAGTTCAGAAAAATCAAGTTCCTTGGAGAGGATACAAAGGGTCTCCTTCGTCTTACTGGTTTCTGATAGATAGTCGATAAGTTGAGGGTAAATATCGGTACTAGCCGTATTGATCAAGCAGCCGAATCCACGATTGAGGGTCGTGAAAGGGAAAAATTCAAGTGGCCATTCACTGGTTAGAGATTTTTCTTTCAGATAAGTCAGCTCTTTCATTTCGTTATAAACAAGATAAAAAATGGGATAGGAAAATTTTTTTTTGGATAAAGCAGTTGTTTGTCCGGAAAAATAATTCGCTAAATCTTGCTTCAAAGACTCCGTTGTGGAAGGGAGTTTCTGTTTCTTGTGCACTAACTTCGTGATTGCTGAAAGTAGATTCTCCGGGTTCAATTTTGGTTTAAGTAAATAGTCCGAAACGCCACCAACAAAAGAATCTTTTACCAGTTGAAAATCATCATGACTTGAAAGAACAAGGATTTGGACATCTGGTTGTTTCTTTTTGAATAAGCGGGAAAGTTCAATGCCATCCAATTCTGGCATGATCAGATCAGTCACTACGATATCCACAGGTTGATGGTCAAAAAAATCAAGCGCTTCCAAAGAATTAGAAAAGGCACCTACTATATTGATGTCATGGCTAGCCCAATCAACTAGGTTCGTCAAGCCGTGTAAAATGGTTTTCTCATCATCGATGAACATTAAATTTGTCAAGAAAGTACCTCCTTTAAATAATGCTAATTTTAAAATACGTGGATTTAAAAAGAAATGCAAGTACATTTCAACGAAGTAGTTCATTTTGACCAAATGGATATTTGGATTTTTTTCTTATTTTAGGACTTTTTTTGGAGGAACACGAAAACACAAGAAAACGGTTACAATGTTTGGTAATATACAAACTGTACCTAAACAATAAATGAAAAAGGACGGGTTGACTATGAATTTCAAAAAGATTTTAGCAAGTGCCGCGATTTTAACTGCTGCTGCAACTTTATTTGCGGGATGTGGGAATTCTTCTGATTCAGCAGCAAGTAATGATGACAAAGTAACAGTGTGGGCATGGGATGAAACTTTTAATATCAAGGCGGTCAATGAAGCAAAGAAAGTCTATGAGAATGAAGACGTTGATGTGGAAGTGGTGACTATGTCACAAGATGATATCGTGCAAAAATTGAATACGGCATTGGCGAGTGGAAATACCGATGGCTTACCAAACATCGTCCTGATCGAAGATTATCGTATTCAAGGCTATTTGAATTCCTATCCGGATGCCTTTGCGGACCTAACAGATATTGTTGATGAAGATAATTTTGCGGCTTATAAATTCGCAGTGAACAAAGTGGGCGATAAAATCTATGGTGTTCCTTTTGATTCAGGAGTGACTGCTAATTTTTATCGTACAGATCTTCTGGAAGAAGCAGGGTATAGTCAAGAAGATATGCAAAATCTAAGTTGGGATGATTATGTAAAAGTAGCAAGAGATGTCAAAGAGAAGACGGGCAAGAAAATCACTGAAGTCAACCCATCTGACCTTGGAAGAGTTCGAATGATCATGCAAGAAGCTGGTGAATGGTATACAGCAGAAGACGGGAAAACTGTCACTATCGAAAATAATCAATCTTTGAAATATGGATTGAATCTCTTTGCAACATTGTTGAAAGAAGACTTAGTGGAACAAACGTCTGATTGGAATGCAGGTGTAACAGCAATCCAGTCTGGGGCTATCGCATCAAGTCCTATCGGTGCTTGGTATTCATCAACGATCCAAGGAGCAAAAGATCAATCAGGAAAATGGGCAATTGCACCAACACCTTCACTTCCTGCTGACATGCAAAAAGCACAAGCGTCAAACTTAGGTGGTGCGGGCTGGTACCTGATCAAAGGTGTTTCTGGAGAAAAGAATGCCAAGGATTTCTTAAAAGAGACGTTTGCTACTAATGCTGACTTGATGGGAACTTTAGCGAAAGAAATCGGGTTAGTCTCAACGATGTTAAGTGCTAAGGATCAAAAAGTGTATCAAGAACCTTCTGAATTTTATAGTGGCCAAAAAGTATTCGATGATTTTTCTAAATGGACAGCAGAGATACCAGAAGTGAATTATGGACAAGAAACGTATGCGATCGAAGCGGTTGTAGCAGAATCGTTGCACCGGATCATCAATGGAGAAGACACAGATAAAGTATTAGCAGATACACAAAAACAAGTAGAAGCACAATTAGCAAATTAAGGAAATGATCAGCGAAAATGAGTAGACGGTTCGTCTAGTCGAGACGTTGATGAAATGAATGGTTGTTAAATTAAGTAGATAGGTAGCTAGCACGAAGCGCTGCGAAGATCAGCGAGGTCTAAGCAAACTGCTTTGTGTATAGCTCCTACAAAAAAATTTCTAACTGTTTTGTCGGGAGCCTCGTAGCAAGAAAGTTAGAATCGGTATAATGAAAGTGGGTAATAGAATGAGAGGAAAAGATTTATTTAAGAATGGGAATGCTTTTTTGATCCTACCAGTCCTAATGATTTCGATCATGGTATTTATTCCCATGATTCTCGCGCTGATCACATCTTTTCAAAGCGGTCCCCCAGTCAATATGACCTTCAATGGGTTGGGGAATTATCAGCGGATGTTGAACGATACGACATTCAAAAAAGCATTTTTTAATACTTTTTTATATCTACTGGTACAAGTTCCAATCATGTTGTTTTTGGCACTTTTTGTATCCAATTTATTGAATGATAAGAAATTGAAGATGAAGGGATTGTTCCGAACAGCTATTTTTTTACCTTGTATCACTTCAATGGTCAGTTATTCTCTAATTATGAAAAGTCTCTTTTCACAATCTGGTTTGGTCAACAATATGCTCATATCGATTGGCTTGATCGATGATCCAATTGGCTGGTTGACTCATCCGGTTTGGGCTAAGGTCTTGATTATTATTTCAATCACTTGGCGGTGGACAGGGTATAATATGATTTTCTTTTTATCGGGAATGCAAAATATCAATCCAGAGATCTATGAAGCGGCGGAAATCGATGGGGCTTCAAAGTGGCAACAATTCATTAAAGTAACGATCCCTAATTTAAAACCGATCATTTTATTTACGTCAATCACTTCGACGATCGGCACACTTCAACTGTTTGATGAAGTACAAAACATCACTGGTGGTGGGCCTGCAAATGCAACTACCACGCTTTCACAATACATCTATAATCTAAGCTATAAATTCACTCCAAATTTTGGCTATGCGGCGGCAGTTTCGTTTGTCATCGTGATTTTTATCGTACTTCTATCAGTTATACAAACTAAGGTTGGAGGGGAAAGTCGATGAAAGAAGTCGTTCAAAGGAATGAAGTAGTAAAAAACGTTGAAAAAAAGAAAACAAGTTCTTTTCGTTTTCTTGATTTGTTCAAATACACCGCTTTAAGTATCATCTCGTTTATTTCCATCTTTCCCTTTGTATGGATGATTTTGGGAATGACCAATACAGCGATCGATATTTCGGGAGGAAAATTAAAAATCGGCGACAATCTGATCGTCAATTTTCAAAACCTTTTTTCAAATGACTTGAATTTTATGCGCTCCTTGGGAAATTCTGCGATGATCGCAGTCGTCACAACAGTTTTTGCGCTGTTGATCTCTTCTATGGCAGGGTATGGATTTGAGATTTATAAAAGTAAGCGAAAAGAAAAAGTATTCAATATTTTGCTTTTATCGATGATGGTGCCTTTTGCGGCGTTGATGATCCCGCTCTATCGGATGTTTTCACAATTGAATGGCACAGTTTTAGGTATCAACAGTTTCTTAGTAGTGATTCTTCCTTCCGTGAGTACAGCGTTTTTGATTTTCTTTTTCCGTCAAAATGCAAAGTCCTTTCCGAAAGACCTAGTCGAAGCTGCACGATTGGATGGACTAAAAGAGTTAAGTATCTTCTTTCGAGTCTATTTGCCAACGGCTAAGAACACATACGCAGCTGCGGCGATCATTACCTTTATGAGTAGTTGGAACAATTATTTATGGCCTTTGGTTGCTTTGCAATCACCAGACAAACGTACAGTTCCGTTAGTATTGTCAGCAATGGGTGCTTCTTATACACCAGATTACGGCATGATCATGGCTGGTCTAGTGATTGCAACGTTACCGACTGCTATCGTATTCTTTGTCTTACAAAAACAGTTCGTGCAGGGGATGATCGGTTCTGTGAAATAAGTGTCAACGAAAAGAACATGGACACGCAAATGAATAAGTCGAATAATCTGAGGATATCTTTTTCTATTTTCAGGATTATTCGACTTATTTTGCGAGTAGACGAGTATGCCAGTGGTCTAATAAATCTTTTGATCCTAATGTGTCGTCATCAAAATTTTTCACTCCACTAAAATTTTTGTTATAAAAAAATCGATCAGAAATTCTCAAATAAAATGTGAACGTTTTCTGTTTATGCTCGATAATTGGATGGATATCAGGTAGAATGGAATAAAGGAGGAGGATACATGCTAAAAAACTTTAAAGAAGTTATCACAGCAATAGTACCGATGACCGTGTTGATAGTTATTTTAACGGTTATATTCGCTCCACTCACTTCAGAAGAGATGGGTTCGTTTCTATTTGGAGCGGCGATTATGATGATCGGTATGACATTATTCTTATTTGGTGCGGACTATTCAATGATGGAAGTTGGCGACTTGGTCGGTAAATACCTGATCAAGAAACGGAATCTACCGATTTTGATCAGTTTAGGCTTCATTATTGGAATCGTTATCACTATTGCGGAGCCTTCTGTTCAAGTATTGGGACAGCAGGTGTATGAGATCTCGGATGGTGAGATTGGCCGATTGCTTTTGATTGGGATCGTGAGTATCGGAACGGGGGTCTTTTTAGCTTTTGCTCTATTACGTGTCGTATTCAAAGTATCTTATTATCGCTTGATGGCAATCGGTTATTTAGGTGTGCTGATTGCATCCTTTTTTACCACTACTGAATTCATGCCGATTGCATTCGATTCTGGTGGTGTGACGACTGGTCCTGTCACAGTTCCTTTTATTTTGGCATTAGCTGGAGGAATGACGAGTATGATCCGGCAAAGCAAAAACGAAAATGATAGCTTTGGTATGGTCGGCATTGCTTCCTTAGGTCCGATACTAGCGGTGATGATCTTGGGGGTGATTTTCCAATGAGTACGATCCAGGAATTATTTGCTGGGATCGAGGTGATCCTGTACGAAGTGGTCTTAGCAGTTTTACCAATTGTTCTGCTATTTATTTTGCTGAATTTTTTTAGTTTCCGTATACGCAGAAAACGATTCTGGAACATTCTTAAAGGCTTTTTGATCACGACGATTGGATTGGTTTTGTTTTTGCATGGTGTCAATATGGCCTATGTTCCGGTGGGACAGCATTTAGGAAGCGCGATTGCTGCAATTGAACAGAATCATCTATTGATTCCGTTAGGTTTTATCATGGGCTTTCTAGTGGGGTTTGCTGAACCAGCGATCCATGTCATGGTAAAACAGGTGGAAGAACTAAGTGAAGGAAGGATTCGAGCAAAAGTCATGCTAGCAGTGATATCGATTGGTATTGGACTAGCTGTAGGCTTATCTATGTGGCGATTACTAGCCGGTTTTTCTCTTTATTACTTCCTGATTCCAGGTTACGGTCTTGCCTTTATTTTAGGTAGAAAAGTAGACAAACTTTTTTTAGCTATGGCATTCGACAATGGCGGAGTAGCTACAGGGCCGATGTGTTCGACCTTTCTTTTATCCATGTGTGTGTCTATTGCAGCGCAAATCGAAGGTAGAGATCCGATTATCGACGGATTCGGAGTTGTGGCGATGATTGCACTGACGCCAATCTTGTCCACTTTAGTTTTGGGCTATATCTATAAGCGAAAAGATGAAAAAGATCAGAAAGAAAAACTAAAATTACAACAGTTGGAGGAAACACGATGAAAGATTTAGTCGCTTTGAATTTGCATATGATCGTCACGATCGTTGACGGCGGAATAGGAGAAGATGTGATCGACTATTCCAAAGCTGCTGGAGCGGCAGGCGGGACGATTCTACATGGCCGGGGATCTGGCGTGCATGATACGGGCAAGTTTTTAGGGTTGGAGATCTCACCAGAAAAAGATATCGTTTTGACCCTTGTTCCTGACAGTATCACAAATGAAGTGATGGATGCTATTGGCAAAGGGATACATATCGATGTACCAGGTAATGGGATCTGTTTTAGTATCGACGTCGACAAAGTGATCGGGATCACGAAGATCCATCAATACCGTGAGACGATCGGCATGAAAGAATTACTAGAAGATGATTCATAAGTAAAATATTCTAGTTTTAGGCAAAAAGCACAGGCAAGCAAATTACTAAATTTTTATGAAATCCCTCTCTTTTTTCCAGACAACTTCCTTTGAATATGCTATTTTAAAGTAGATAAAGGAGGAGTAAAATGAATTTTTTAGTTGTTTTAAAGGACAAAGCCATTGAACGTTCAACCTTTCTTTATGTTCAATTAACTGAAGATAAAACGCTGTTGCATTTTTCGCCAGAATTCCATTTAGAAGGCTTGACTTTGGGAGAAATTTATCGATCAGAAGGACTGGATGCTATCTTAGCTTTTTTCAATAAAGAACTGGAGTTGCCAGTCAAAGATTACCTTGAGCTTTCATTAGAGAGCTGGGATCAGGTCGTATTTGAATTGTTTCCTAATGGGATGACAATAGAAGAGAACCAACAGCAGATCCATCTGACAGATCAAGAACTACAAGATCAGATGCGTTATCAGGTGGACGAAAAAAATTCTTTTTCCATCTTTCAAAGACAGCAGAAGATTTTAAAAAGTTTCCTAAAAGAAATCGGAAAAAAACGAAATCTATTGAAAACAACACAATTGCTAAAGAAACATTCAGAACTACTGCACACCTCTATACAGTTTCCTCAACTGATTTCACTGATTAGACGCTTTTTACGCTTGAAAGAAGTGCCTTCGAAAAAACTGACGCTTCCTCTAAACGACACGTTTCGTGTGGTGAAAAGAGAAGATGAGAAGAAAGTGATCGTCATTGATTTTACCAAAAATCGAAATGCTCTTCATCGTTTGACATTGGAAAAGGCTAATTGAGCCTTTTCCTTTTTTGTTTTTTTTGACATAATAGACAGGAATAGGAGGAATTCTTATGGCACAAATTTGGTTTGAACGTATAATAAAATTAAGAAGGAATTACAATCGACTGATGAAAGGGAGATATGGGAAGTTTGATGCGCTGAATCGATTATTACTGATTGGGGCATTGTTGTTCAGTTTATTCCGTAGATGGCTACCTTTTTTTATCGGCTATTTTGTTTTTGCTCTTTTGATAGGCGTAATCCTTTATCGTTTCCTTTCAACGAAAATCTATCCAAGGCTGAATGAAAATCAGCGTTTCTTGAAGTTTGCTGAACAGATAAAAGAGAAGGCACACCGGTTTTCAAGCAAACAACCAAAGAAAACGACTGTGAATCACTATACATTCTTTGCTTGTCCAACTTGTCATCAAAATCAAAGAGCACCTAAAGGAAAAGGGCGGATACGTGTGACTTGTAAAAAATGCGGTACTCAATTTGAAACGAAAGTTTAGGTGGGAATGTGATGAAACTAGTATTATTAAGACATGGTGAAAGTGAAGCAAATTTTGAAAATTACTGGACAGGCTGGCTTGATGTCGCGCTGACTGAAAAAGGAATGGAACAAGCAAGAACGGCTGGTCGTAAGATGAAAGAAAATGAATTGCTTTTCGATCACGTATATACGTCTGTGTTAAAAAGGGCTATCAAAACTTCCCAAGTGGCATTAGAGGAAATGGGGCAACTGTATCTTCCTGTTGATAAGACTTGGCGATTGAATGAACGTCATTATGGTGCTTTAGTTGGGAAAAACAAAGAGAAAATGAAAGCCGAGTTTGGTGCAGAACAAGTGAAAAAGTGGCGCAGAGGGTATAAAGAAGTCCCGCCATTAGCAGCCGAAAACCACTTTGATCGCAGATACGACCAACTTGATCCACGATTGATCTCCCACGGTGAAAGTTTAGAGATGACCGTTGAACGGGTGATCCCATTATGGCAAGACAACTTGGCGCCACGGTTATTGGATCAGCAAAACATTTTAGTCGTTGGACATGGCAATAGCTTGCGGGCGTTGACGAAGTATCTGGAAAATGTGCCAGAAGACCAGATGGATACGATCGATATCCCAAATGCGCAACCCATCCAGTACACGTTCAATGATCAGTTGGAAATCATCGAGAAGTCTCTTTTATAAAAAACGAGCGGAAAAATACTGTATAAAGGAAAGAATCACATGGAAATCAAGAATTACATCTGGGATTTTGACGGAACATTATATGATAGTTATCCAGCAATGGTTGAAGGAGCAGCAAAAGCGCTTCAAGATTTTGGAATCATCAAAGATCCCGGAGAGATTTACCAAACAATGAAGAAATTTTCTACCCGTCAGCTTAGAGAGGAATATCAGCTTGAAGAAGAGGAATTCACTCCGTTATTCCATCAATATGAACGTGAAAGTTCTTTGAAACCACAACCATTTGCGGCAACTGAAGAAGTCTTGCGTTCATTGAAAAATCATGGGGCTAGACATTTTATTCTGACCCATCGTCTCACGGAATCAACATGGGAATTGCTTGGAAAATACGGACTGACAGATCTGATTGAAGAAGTTGTCGGGATCGATCAGAATTTTCCCCGCAAGCCTTCCCCTGACGCCTTGAATTATCTGATCGAACGTTTCGAGATGAAAAAATCAGAAACGATGATGATCGGTGATCGGCGTTTAGATATCGAGGCTGGAAAACGGGCGGGGGTCCTCACTTGTCTATATGATATCGATCATTTTCTCGGAGAAATCCCTGCAGATTATGTTATTGATGACTTGAGGAAAATCCTTACGATTTAGAGGGAGCTCACAAATAAGTATCCCTCTTCAATCACAGGTATGTTATAATTTGGGAAAGGAGTGATTACATGGAAATCAGAAGACAAAAAGAAGTAGTAGAGTCATTTCATTATGATATGAAGCCAAAAGATCAAGAGGTAGAAACAGACTTGAAGGTAGGATTTTCACCGTTAAAGGAAACCATTGAAAACTATCCGAAAGAGCACAGTATCGTAGGAGCTCGGTTAGAGTTTCGATTGGTTTTCGATACATATGTTTTATCTGGAAGTGTAAGTCAAATCAACCATGTCCTCAATCGTAAAATCGAGGGTCAAAGTGATGTAACACAAGAAGAGGTCGATCAATTGGTCGCTCCGTTATTTGATATCGTTAAACGATTAGCATATGAAGTGACTGAGATTGCCTTGGACCAACCAGGTGTGAAACTGAATTTTCAATCTGAAAAAGAAGCGTAAAATGATCAGTGATAGTTAAAAGCTATCGCTGATTATTTTTTCTATTACTAATTGTAAGCAAAATAACTGTTATTTCTTCTCGAATAGTCTAAAATGGTTAAGTCACTGAAAAAAAATTTTTTTCAGGAAAATGTCTGAAGAGTCATTTTCGGGAACCTTTACTTCCTTCGATGGACTTGTCATTCAAAATTAGAGGAGGAGAAAAATGACAACACTCATCACAGTTTTAGTGGTTCTAGTTTTTGCGGCATTATTATATGTGTTTTATCGAATGCAAAAGCGCCATACAAAATTTTCAACACGTGTCTATACGGCACTAGCTATCGGAATCGTTTTTGGTGGCTTATTACAATTGATTTTCGGAGTAGATGACCCAGTTGTGAGTCAATCGATGCAATGGATCAATATCGTAGGGGAAGGCTATGTGGGCTTCTTACAAATGTTGATCATGCCATTAGTGTTTGTGTCGATCGTTGGCGCATTTACTAAAATGAAAGTCTCTGAAAAATTAGGGAAAATCAGTGCAACTGTTTTAACTTCGTTATTAGCGACGACTGCCATCGCAGCGTTGATTGGGATTGGTACAACGATGCTTTTTGGTCTTCAAGGAGCAAAATTCACAGAAGGTGCTGCGGAAACCGCTCGTATCTCTGAATTAGCCACAAGACAAGAAGCGGTAAGCGGCTTGACGATTCCCCAACAGATCCTATCTTTTATTCCTAAGAATGTTTTTGCGGATCTAGCTGGGACTCGTGCAACAAGTACTATCGGCGTCGTTATCTTTGCTGCCTTTGTAGGGATCGCCTACTTAGGAGTAAAAAGAAAAGCACCGAAAGAAGCAGAATTCTTTTCAAATTTGATTGATAGCTTATATAAAATCGTGATGCGAATCGTCACATTAGTCTTGCGTTTGACACCTTATGGAGTTTTTGCATTGATGACGAACGTATTAGCAACTAGCGATTTCGTTGCGATCGTCAACTTAGGGAAATTTGTATTGGCATCGTATGTTGCGTTATTAGCTGTTTTGATCGTTCATTCACTGATTTTGATTTCTGTAAAAGTGAATCCGATCGATTACTTCAAAAAAGCATTCCCTGTCTTAAGTTTTGCATTTACATCCCGTTCAAGTGCAGGCGCTTTGCCATTGAATATTGAAACGCAGACAAAAGCGCTAGGTGTAGATGAAGCCACTGCAAACTTCTCTGCTAGTTTTGGGTTATCTATTGGTCAGAACGGCTGTGCCGGTGTCTATCCAGCTATGTTAGCAACCATCGTTGCACCAGCTGCGGGAATCAATGTCTTTAGTTTAGAATTCATTTTGATGTTGGTAGCAATTGTAACGATCAGCTCATTTGGTGTTGCTGGTGTCGGTGGTGGAGCAACATTTGCTTCATTGATCGTATTAGGTGCGATGAACTTACCAGTTGCAATCGTTGGCTTAGTGATCTCCGTAGAACCATTGATCGATATGGCCCGGACAGCAACAAATGTCAGTGGTAGTATGGTTGCCGGAATCGTTACAAGTGCAAGGATCAAAGATCTAGATCGAGATGCAATTAAAGATGATTCAAAAGTAATCGACGTAAATGCTTAAATATTAAAAGAAAAGCATGACTGAGTGAGACAGAAACTGTCCGTTCGAGTCATGCTTTTTTATGAATCCTTTGATCGATTTCAACGCATCGAGGTTTGTCATATCTCAATCTATTGATAGAATCATTTCAATTATTCCGAAAAGTGAAAAAGTGAAATTCATCTACAGCAAACTTAAAGAATATTAAAGGATAATTTTGTTGAATTACATCGAATTTCATTTTTTTCATAATATTTTCTCTCCAAAGTTTATATATTTATTTTTTTGTCTCCCGGCCTTTTATGTAGAAATACAACGCTAAACACCCATAGATAGTTAAAATGCTTATAAATGTTGATAGTATAAAACTATCAATGTTTAAAATATTTTCTACAGCTTTACTAAGTCCTTTAGCAATTAGTAAGCTAATTCCTACGTTTAGTCAAGAGGAAAAGAATAAAAATTAATTATTGAATTCCAGATCAAATATCCTTGATACTCGTTTCAAATTTTTCATCAGGGGGCTATACTTTATTTATAATAAACACGATTGTATCGCTGTTTTAAGTATAGCAGAAAAAGATTTGCGTAAAGATAGAAAAACGATATGTATGGTTAGAGTATTTAAAGATGGTAATTTAGAAGATTGTTTGGAATGTTTCTGTCGAGTAAGATGGCCGAATATCCCCAACCCTATTGATTTGTATCGTTTTTTTTGAAATTGATCGTAGTACCTCAAAGAAAAGTCATTTTAAAGACCTTTTAAAGGGGGTGCTGGGATCAATGGAAGAAAAAGTACCTTCTAAATTTAAGGAGTTAGTAATTAGAAAAATTGATCAAGCTATTTTGCAAGTTATAAATACTTATCCTGATGGAAAGTATTGCTTTGGTATGAAAGAAAACGGAGTAAATAAAAAAGGAGATCAAATTTATAGATCTAAGTATAATGATGAAAAAACAAGACGTAAAAGACCTAAATTATATGAGCAGTTTGGTTTAGATAGACGGATAAGTTTTTGTTATTCTGATGATCGCTTTTGCGACATCTGTTTTGCTGATTAGTGACCATAAGGACAAAAAATAACCATCTAATCACTTTGGGTAGAAGTTAGATGGTTAAAAACTATAAAAAACTAATGCTACCGTCTTTTTAACGGGTCTACATTGGGGCTATGTTCGAGCATAGTCCCTTTTCTTTATATTAGCTTAAGTTGTTGAGTCTTGCAAGTAAGCTGTATATGTACGAACAAAATTATGCAAAGAGGTTGGGACAAAAGTGTTTAACTCCGAGAAATAAGAAGAAATTCACGAAAATTGCTTTTCAAATTTTTGTGAATTTCGGCTTATTTAAGAAGGAGTTACTTCTGCTCCCACCGTTTATTCGAGAGTCTGTGGCAAAACTGATTTTTAGTTTTGTCCCACGCTCTTTTTAAAGTAAGGCGAAGTTCTTTGTCTTTATCAATAACACATTTCGAGGAAAGAGAATCAACATGGATGACAGGTTTTTGAGATAAGGTTTTCTTACGTTTTAGGATAAAGTTTGAAGGACTGGTAAACATAGATTTTTAATAGGCTGTATGCTAAACTGGATGAGATTATGGCTCTTTTTAGAGAAATGTGGAGGGAAAGTATGTTTACCAATGAATTGAAAATCATGTTGTATGTCGATGATGTAGAAAAAAATACAGCGTTTTGGACAGCTGTCGGCTTTAAAGAAATAGATCGTCAAGAAATGGATGGCACATTGATCGTTGAGGTGGCTGCCACAGAAGGTGCTTCAACATCTTTCGTGTTGTATGATCGTGCGTTCATCGAACAGCATTCACCTGAAACGGCTGGAAGTTCACCTTCTTTGATGTTTTATAGTCAAGATATTTTCGGCTTATATAAAAAGATGCAAGAATACGGTGTTACATTAGGTGACCTTGTTCGTATTGGTGAAGAGTATGTCTTTAATTTTGCTGACCCTGACGGCAATTACTTTGCTGTGACAGGAAAAGAATAAACAATCGCTCTATTTGTGAAAAGTAGACTGCCAAGGATATATGTTGGTGGTCTTTTTTTTCCTGTTTTCCAAAGACAAACTGTGATTGATTGAGTTATGGGTTACAATCAAGTATGTAGCGTAAAATTTTGTGGCCAACTACCAAATAAAAACAATAATTATATTATGTAAACTTTGGGTTTGAACAGTAATACACAAGCATAAAAATCGTCAAAGTACACTTCCTTTTTTATACTATTTTGGAAGGAATAGAAGGAAGGAAGAAAAAAATGAACTACCAAGTATTACTCTACTATAATTATACGACAATTACTGATCCCGAAGAATTTGCGAAAGACCATCTTGCTTTTTGCAAGTCATTGAATCTAAAAGGCAGAATCTTAGTTGCGCATGAAGGAATCAATGGCACTCTTTCTGGAACGATCGAAGATACAGAAAAATATATGGAAGCGATGAAGGCGGATGCCCGTTTCTCAGATACCTTTTTCAAAATCGATCCTAGTGAAGGGCATGCGTTTAAAAAGATGTTTGTTCGAGCACGTCCGGAACTTGTTTCACTTAAATTGGAAGAAGATGTCGATCCTAAAGAAATAACGGGTGCGTATCTTTCACCAAAAGAATTCAAAGAAGCAATCTTAGACGAAGATACAGTAGTGATCGATGCAAGAAACGACTACGAATATGATCTTGGTCATTTCCGCGGTGCTGTTCGCCCAGATATCCGCAGCTTTAGAGAATTGCCAGAGTGGATGCAAGCACATAAAGAAGAATTTATGGAAAAGCGTGTGGTCACTTACTGTACGGGGGGAATTCGTTGCGAAAAATTCTCTGGCTGGCTTGTCAGAGAAGGCTTCAAGAACGTTGGTCAACTTCACGGCGGTATTGCAACATATGGTAAAGATCCTGAAGTCCAAGGAGAGTTGTGGGATGGAAAAATGTATGTCTTTGATGAACGGATCGCAGTAGATATCAATCAGGTCGACAAGCAGATCGTTGGGAAAGATTGGTTTGATGGTACGCCATGCGAGCGCTATATCAATTGTGGCAATCCCGAATGCAATCGGCAGTTCCTCACATCTGTAGAGAATGAAGAAAAACACTTGGGTTCTTGTTCTGTTGCCTGTGCACAACATCCTCAAAATCGTTATATCAAAGAACATCAACTAACGAGCGAAGAAATTGAAGCGAAGCTGTCTGTTTTTGCTTAAAATCATTTATTAGAAAAATGGAGAACGAAGCTGTAAGAAACAAGAGAAAAATCAGGGATTTCACTTTTGGAATTTTCGAGGATCTCAACATCTAAAAAGGGATATTCGTTCCAGTATTTAGTCAGTTTAAGAGGAAGAGAAAAAGTATTTTTTTACTTTTGAATCTTCCTCTTTTTTCTGTTCTCTGATAAAAATATGAGCTATACTGAGGAGCAAAGGAGGGGAAT
Source organism: Enterococcus sp. BSD2780061688st2 D3 (assembly GCF_005844145.1). Classification (NCBI taxonomy): domain Bacteria; kingdom Bacillati; phylum Bacillota; class Bacilli; order Lactobacillales; family Enterococcaceae; genus Enterococcus; species Enterococcus sp. BSD2780061688st2 D3. Next base: position 96,799 of record NZ_SPHN01000004.1, on the reverse strand, counting down.
GAAATGAAACCTTATATTTATGCAATCGGTGATGTCCATGGAGAGTATGATCTTTTTCAAAAACTTGTTGCACACTATGATCCCTCAATCCATCAACTGGTTCTGCTGGGTGATTTAAATGATCGCGGTCCACGTACAAAAGAGTGCTTTTTATTAGGAATGAAATTGGTAAAGGAAACGAATGCAGTCTATCTTCGTGGCAATCATGAAGAATACTTTTTACAATTTCTCCAAGCACCGGAAGATTGGTACGCTCCCTACGTACGCAATGGGGGCAAAGAAACGTTTGAAAGTCTGTTGCACCCAGGAGCTACAGAAGAATATTCCCCAACCGAGATTGCCATGATGATCCGTTCGAGATATCCTGAGTTGATCGATTTTTTGTGTGAGCGTCCGCTATATTATGAGTGGGAAGAGTACTTATTTGTTCATGCAGGCGTTGATTTAACAAAAAAAGATTGGCGACAAACAAGTGATCGGGATTTTCTATGGATTCGAGAACCTTTTCATACAGGAAAAAACAATACAGGGAAAACGATCGTCTTTGGACATACCATCACACCTATGTTGCATGGTGATATGCAGACGACTGATTTATGGTATGGTGACAATCTGATCGGTATTGATGGTGGGGCAGTCTTTGGTGGTTCATTGCATGGCGTTGTTTTTGATCGATCAGGGATCGTCCAAGATATCGAATATCAGAATAATGAAGGCAGTTGGAGAGGCTAGAAAACCAGAAAAGTGACAGTTGTTTTGTGTCGCTTTTTTGTTTTGTGATCAGTTCCTATAAAATATGATAAAATAGAAAGGAACTATATTTATTTGGCATTCTTGGTGACGGTCACGAGTAAGGATGTCTCTATTTGCAAAGGAGTTTTTTAATGACGGAGAAATTAAATCAAACAATTGTTCAGCTTGTTCAAAAAGAACTGGCTGATTATCATTCAAAACAGTTAGTAACGGTCTTGAATTTATTAAATGAAGGAAACACAGTGCCGTTCATTGCACGTTATCGTAAGGAAATGACGGGCAGTCTCGATGAAGTCCAAATTCGAGAAATCGAAGAACGATATGCCTATTTGGAAAATCTAGAAAAACGTAAAACAGAAGTTATTCGATTGATTGATGAACAGGAAAAACTAACACCAGAGTTAGAAAAGGCAATCACTTTGGCAGTGAAGATGCAGCAAGTGGAAGACCTTTATCGTCCTTACAAACAAAAGCGGCGTACCAAAGCAACGATTGCAAAAGAAAAAGGCCTCGAACCTTTTGCACAATGGATGCTCCAATTCACGCAAGGGGATATTCGTGAAGAAGCGAAAAAGTATCTAAGTGAAGAAAAAGAAGTACAAAGCGTAGAAGAGGCACTACAAGGTGCGCATGAAATCATTGCTGAACAAGTCAGTGATGACGCAAAATTCAGAACGTGGATCCGCTCATACACTTACAACAAAGGACTGTATGTCAGTGCCGTCAAGAAAAAAGAACTCGATGAAAAAGGCGTATATGAAATGTACTATGCATTTTCCGAGCCTATCCATAAAATTGTTTCTCACCGTATTTTAGCAACTAATCGAGGAGAAAAAGAGGATATCTTGAAAGTATCGTTACAAGTGGATGAATCGGCGGTGTTGTCTTATTTAGAACGCCAAATGATCAAAGATCCAGATTCACCTGCGGCTGTTGCGGTAAGGGAAGCATACCAAGATAGTTACAAACGTTTTATCCAGCCTGCCATTGAGCGTGAAGTACGTAATGAACTGACAGAAAAAGCAGATGAACAAGCCATTGCGATTTTTGGCGAAAATCTCCGTAACTTGTTGTTACAGCCACCGTTGAAAGGCAAAGTTGTTTTAGGGTTTGATCCTGCTTATCGTACAGGCTGCAAGTTGGCAGTAGTAGATGCCACAGGTAAGGTTTTGGCAATCGAAGTGATCTACCCACATAAACCAGCAGCACAAGCAAAAAGAGAAGCGGCAGGACCGGCTTTTGTCAAATTGATCAATCAGTACAAGGTAGATATGGTAGCGATAGGAAATGGCACAGCTAGTCGTGAATCTGAGTTGTTCGTCGCAGAACAGTTAAAAGCAGCTGATCACAAGGCATTTTATGCGATTGTCAACGAAGCTGGTGCATCGGTCTATTCAGCTAGTGACATTGCCCGTCAAGAGTTTCCCAATCTACAAGTAGAAGAACGTAGTGCTGTCTCGATTGCTCGACGCTTACAAGATCCACTAGCAGAACTAGTGAAGATCGATCCAAAAGCTGTTGGGGTAGGCCAATACCAGCATGACGTCTCTCAAAAAAGATTAGCCGAACAATTGGATTTCGTGGTTGAAACAGCGGTGAACCAAGTGGGTGTCGACGTCAATACAGCGAGCCCGCAATTATTGCAGCACATCTCTGGATTGAACAAAACAACAGCTCAAAACATCGTGACTTACCGTGAGGAAAATGGTGCTTTCGATACGCGAACACAATTGAAGAAGGTGCCAAGATTAGGACCGAAAGCTTATGAGCAAGCAATCGGATTTATCCGTGTGCCTGGTGGGAAAAATGTATTGGATAATACAGCGATCCATCCTGAAAGCTATAGTGTAGCCAAAGAGATTCTAAAAACAAACGGGTTGTCTGAGAAAGAGTTAGGGAAAGCGGAAGCCATTGAGATACTTTCGCATCTATCCGCTACTCGTTTAGCCGAAACACTGGCTGTAGGTGAAGAAACCTTAGCTGATATATTAGATGGGCTGACTAGACCAGGAAGAGACATGCGTGATGAAATGCCAGCACCATTGCTTCGTTCAGATGTTTTGAGCATGGAAGATCTAAAACCTGGCATGGAATTGAAAGGGACAGTTCGTAACGTGATCGATTTTGGTGCTTTCGTCGATATCGGGGTCAAGCAAGATGGATTGGTCCATATCTCTAAATTAAGTAAAAAGTTCGTCAAACATCCAACTGATGTCGTTTCTGTAGGTGATGTAGTCACTGTTTGGATCGATCAAGTCGACACGAACAAAGGACGAATCAGCTTGACGATGCTTTCTCCTTATGAGGAATAAACTGTGACTCAAGAAGAATTGCAACAGTTGGTTGAAAAGATCTCAATAGAAAGTTTCCATTTACCTTTTAGGCATCGCGCTGTTTTTAATGCTCGGTTAAGGTCCACTGGTGGCCGTTACCATTTAAGCGATCATCATCTAGACTTTAATCTCAAGATGTTCAAAGAGGTAGATGAAAAGACAAAGATCGGGATCATCAAACATGAATTGTGCCATTATCATTTACACTTAAGGAACAAAGGCTATCGTCATCAAGATGCCGATTTTAAGAACCTTTTGAAAAAAACTGGCGGTATTCGTTATGCGCCGAGAGTATCTACCAATCAGGTCAAAAAAATCGAATGTTACGAATGTCAAAATTGTTCAGCACTCATTTACCGCAAACGAAAAATAAATACAGAACGTTATATCTGTGGAAAATGTCACGGAAAATTAGTATGGAAAGAAACAAAAAATGTAGCAGAAAAGTCATGCTGATGGGGGAAAAGAATGGATAAACAGGCAGAAAACTATCAAGACTGGAACCAGCTGTTAACTTTTTTAGCTGACAAGAGTTCTAGCCAAATAGATGAGGCTTCTTTAGTGATTCTAGCGGGTAACTGCTTACCCATATTAGCGGATAAGGCAGCAGAACTTTATCAAAAAGGGCAAGTGAAGAAAATATTTCTTGTTGGTGGCATCGGACATGCTACGGCAAAACTTCATCGTAATTTTGAGAAGCAGGGGATTTTTTTAGATCCAACATTGAGTGAAAGTGAGATGTGCTTTCAGTATCTCAAAGAAAAATATCGGCTCCCAAACGAGGCATTCCTTTTAGAAACTGCATCTACCAATTCAGGTGAGAACGCCCGCAACGCCTTAGCAATATTGCGTCAAGAGGAAGAACTTCCTCGCCAAATCTTACTGATGAACGATCCTACTTTGCAAAGAAGGACAAAAGCGACTTTTGAAAAAGTATGGCAAACAGAAAATGTCAAATTTATCAATTATGTTCCTTTTGTGCCTCAAGTGGTCGCTATTGGGGAAGAAATCCAGTTCACTCAGCCTGAGTTGAATGGCCAATGGTCAAAAGAATACTTTTATGCACTGGTTCTAGGGGAAATGGTTCGCTTGAAAGACGATGAAAATGGCTATGGACCAAATGGTAAGGGCTATATGAATCACGTAGAGATGCCTGAAACAGTTTGGTCAGCTTATCGGCGGATCACTGCTCAATTCGATGAGCGATTCGTTCGGTAGGTTATAGTAACGGAGGTTAGTCAAAGAATGAAAAGTTCCATCATTTATTTCTGTTTTTTGACAGCCAATACGATTTGGTCCTCTTCGAATAAATTTGGTTGAAATTTTCAAAGGTTTATAAGATAATGGGTGTCGTGTTGAATATAGTGAAAAAAATGGATGATAGTTAAGAGAAGAGGATTCAAATGGAAAATCAAAATAAATTGTATCATTTCGTTGGCATCAAAGGATCAGGAATGAGTTCCTTGGCTCTTGTTTTACATGAACAAGGTTTAAACGTGCAAGGATCAGACATTGAAAAATATTTCTTTACTCAAAGAGATTTAGAAAAAGCAAATATCAAAATTTTACCTTTTAATGCGGATAACGTAAAACCAGGGATGACAATCATTGCTGGTAATGCTTTTCCAGATACACATGAAGAAATCCAAAGAGCGAAGGAACTAGGGTTAGAAGTTGTTCGCTACCATGATTTCATTGGAGATTTCATCCAAAATTACACCAGTATCGCTGTTACTGGCTCACATGGGAAAACTAGTACGACTGGTCTGCTTTCCCACATGTTGACAGGTATCCGTCCAACGAGCTATTTGATCGGAGATGGTACAGGTCATGGGGATCCTCAAGCCGAATTTTTTGCGTTTGAAGCATGTGAATATCGCCGTCACTTTTTGGCTTATTCACCTGATTATGTCATCATGACAAATATCGACTTTGATCATCCTGATTACTACACAAGTATCGATGATGTGTTCACTGCGTTCCAATCAATGGCTAAACAAGTCAAAAAAGCAATTTTTGCCTATGGTGATGATGTGTACTTGAGAAAATTGGAAGCTGATGTGCCGATCTATTATTATGGTGTATCTGAAAATGATGATATCCAAGCACGTAATATCGAACGAACAACAACTGGTTCTGCTTTTGATGTGTATCATGGCGAGGAGTTTGTTGGACATTTCGTCGTACCAGCTTTTGGAAAACACAACATTCTAAATGCACTAGGTGTGATTGCGGTCGCTTACTTTGAAAACTTAGATATTGAAGAAGTCGCAAAAGAAATGTTGACTTTCCCAGGCGTGAAACGTCGTTTTAGTGAAAAAATCGTTGCCGATATGACTGTAGTTGATGACTATGCGCATCACCCAGCAGAAATCAAAGCTACGATCGATGGTGCACGTCAAAAATATCCTGACAAAGAAATCATTGCAGTTTTCCAACCACATACATTTACACGTACGATTGCGTTGATGGATGAATTTGCTGAAGCACTTGATCTTGCAGATAAAGTATATCTTTGTGATATTTTTGGTTCAGCACGTGAAAAACAAGGTGATGTAAAAATCGAAGACTTAGGAGATAAGATCAAAAAAGGCGGACAAGTCATCAAAGAAGACAATGTCTCTCCTTTATTAGATTATCATGATGCAGTGATTATTTTCATGGGTGCGGGAGATGTCCAAAAATTTGAACAAGCCTACGAAAAATTATTGAGCAGTACAACAAAGAATGTTTTGTAATTTCTTGTTGAACTAAATATACGTAAGAATAGCATGTGACAGGAATAGTGAAACTAAAAAAAGAAATCTTTGGGAAATTGCTGGTTGCGATTTTAAAACATTTCGATTTGTTTTTTGAAAAAATTTCTTGAACATGGATTATTCGATGCGAGAAGGGGTGTGACGATATTTCGTCGCATCCTTTTTTTGTGCAATTAGTTAACTAATGCACAAATAAGCGATTTATTGAAAAAAATCCATTGGCAAAGGGGATAACTAGTAGTATTCTTAACTAAATAAAATGGTTTCAAATAACTATAACTAGTGGAATAAGAATCGGTATGCTTGGTAGAAATAAATGTTTTTTGTTCCTTAGAATGAAGGTGAGGGAAAGAATGAATTATCCATTATTAGCACAAAAAATGCCACAGCGCATCAAAAAAGTTTGGCAAAAAAGCATATTCTTAACTAGCGTTATTTTCTTATTATTGGGTATCATCATGTTTGGGATACTCCGTTATTTACATCAACTGTCAGCACTGTGGGGTAGCATACTCATTGGCTATTTTCTCATCGTATTGATTGTGACTATTCTGAAATTCATCCTTGTTCCTTATCGTTATGAATTTCATCGCTATGAGATCACCCCAGAAGACTTGGTCTTTCAAAAAGGGTTTATTTTTCGCTCAACGACCTATGTCCCAATCAATCGAATCCAACATGTCGAAACGGAGCAAGGACCTTTCCTACGCCAACAAAACCTGATTCAAATTGCAATCCACACGGCTGCCACCACCCACCGATTAGCTGGTTTAGATATGGAGGAAGCACAAGCTTTGCGTCAGCAGATCATCGAATTAGTAAAGGTGGCGAAGGAAGATGTCTAAAAAGGTTCATTATCACCCGTTGACCATTCTTCTCCATATTTTATCTGCATTAAAAGCGTGGGTACCATTTATAGTCATCGGAATTATCAGGAATGGGTTCAAAGATGGTTGGGGGATGCTTTTGATTTTTGGAGGAGCCGCCATGTTGCTTAGTATGTGGGCCTGCGTAAAATACTTCTTTGAGTCTTATACGATCGATGCAGATAAAATGGTCATCTATGAAGGGATCATCCGAAAAAAGGAAATCGAGGTAACGTATGAACGAATGCAGGCAATCAAGCAACGCCAATGGTTCTTTTTGGTCCCCTTTCATGTCGTAAGTCTACAGATCGAGACTGCTGGAGGAGAGAGCAAACCAGAAGTCAATATTCCAGCCATACCGATCCGGGTGTTCAATGAAATCGAACATTACCGGCAGCATGCAAACGACAAACAAGAAAAAAACTTTCCTGAACAGCAAGCAGATGAAGCGGTTATTGAGAAGAGTCCGCTTTACGAAGAACAAGCTGTTAAATATCAATTAACGAATCGTCAGATCTTTCTGTTTGGCATCACGGATCTAAGTGTGTTTATGGGGATTTTCGTTGTGTTATTGACAATCGAACGGTTTATGTCAAAAGAGTGGGTCGATGAGGTTGCAGATGTGACGATCTCGGCTGTCCAAACTGGTGGACTGTTCGTTGTGGCATTCGGAATTTTATTTATGGTCGTTGCGATGCTTTTTGCAATGATCAAAAGCATGATTACGTACTATCATTTCAAAGTGAGCTATTTCGAGAAAACATTGACGATCGAACGAGGATTACTTGAAAAGCATGTTCAAAAGATTCCACTCAACAAAGTGCAAGGGATTCGAATCAAGCAAAATATATTGAGAAGATTACTTGGGATCTCATCAGTGGAATTGATTTTAGCAGGTGGACAAGAACAAAAAGAAAATGCAGATAACACAGCTAAAGTCCTGCTCCTACCAATAATCAATGAAAGTGAATTGTATTCGGTGTTACAAATGATCTATGCTGATTGGCAAATGGCAAAACCAACCATACAAGCTGTTTCACGAGGACGCTGGTTTTATTTTTCCCGCTGGTCCATCGCTGTGCTATTGCCACTAGCAATTATTTCTTTTTTCTTTTACTGGTGGTTGGGAACGATCCTATTGTTGGGGCTGCTCTTTGGCATAGCAACGGACTTACTGAATAGCCATAATCAAGGATTGGCTTTTCTTTCAGAGTCGCGAATTTGTATCCAAAATTACCAATATTTTACAAAAGTCCAAACATTTATTGACCGAGCAAAAGTCCAATCGATCGAAGAAACCAGTACGCCTTTTCTTTACCGTAAAGATTTAGCCCATCTTAGTTTGCAGTTGAGAGAAGGAAATGGGTGTCTAAATGTCAAATTACGCTATATGAAGGGGAAAGATATCCAACGAGTCACTCGTTTTTTTAGAACTGCAGTCTAAGAAAAAGCGAATCATTTTCGGACCAGCAGGATTCTTAAGTATATCTAGTGTTTAGTTAGTGGAACTTGCCTTTTCTGTTTGTTTTGGTACAATGAGTAATGATTAATATATAAACTGGAGGGTTTTTATCTTGAACATAGGTAAACCGCGTAAATTAGGAAAAACAATCAATGAAATCGAGGAAGGAGACTCGTTATCTTTAACAGAATCGATCGAAGATAACCAGTTATTGTTATATCTAGGTTTGACAAATGATGCCAATCCTTTGTATATCCAACATGATTTTGCTCAAAAAACAGAATACCACCAACCAATCGTTCCATCGGTGATGTTGATGGGGATCATTACCAGTGCAATCTCGAAACATCTGCCTGGGCCAGGTTCACATGTCGTCAATTTTTCTGTGAATTTTATTGAACCAGTTTTCCATTACGAAACATTGACTTTTCAGTTTGAGGTCATCAAAGTAGACAAAATGAAAAATGTAGTAACAATTTCTGTGGAAGCAACCAACAGTGTCGAAAATCGAGTATTAGATGCTGTAGTAATGGTTCAACCAGCAGAAGAACCAGAATTAGAAATTACACTTGAAAGTGAAGGTGAATAATATGAACAATCAAAATACTATGGCAGCAGGAATCAATCGATTTTATGCCAAGGTTTATGCTTTTCTAGGTGGAGGGCTTGCATTGAGTGCTATCGTGTCTTATTTGACACTTCAAGTTTTCCCTTACCAAATCGCTTCATTCATCAACAACTTCCCGTTAGGATTTATGGGACTGTGGATCGTAGAGTTGATTTTAGTCATGGTTCTCGGAGTGAAAGCACAAAAGAATCCTAGCTTAGCTATTGGTGGCTTTGTCGCTTACTCATTGCTAAATGGACTGACACTTGCCGTTACATTATCTTATTATGATATTGGCAGCATTACCAAAGCATTCATCACTGCTACAGGTATGTTTTTAGGGATGTCAGTTGTCGGGATGGTCACGAAGAAAGACCTAAGCGGTGTTGGTCGTGCGGGAATGGCTGCATTGATCGGCGTGATCATCGCAATGGTATTGAACATCTTCATTTTGCGAAGCAGTGCAGTTGAATTATTCATCTCGCTTCTGCTTGTGTTGATTTTTGCAGGGATCACGGCTTATGACAATCAAAAAATCCGTAGTATCTATGTGCAAAGCAATGGAACAGCCCACAGTGGGATCGCCGTCTTCTTGGCACTACAATTGTATCTTGACTTTATCAACTTGTTCTTAGCCTTCTTAAGAATTTTTGGTAAAAACAATTAACAATAGAAAAAACGTATTTAACAGGGGTGTGACAAAAATCTTGTCACACTCTTTTTTTGAATAAACGGTGCAGAAGTACTTCTGCAATAACCGTATTTTTTATTTATAGAAGAAAATTTCTCACGTTTTTCTTTTCGCTTTCCTACGTATTCTTTGTTAGAATGAAGAAGAACTTTACAGTAAGGAGTTAAACAAATGACAAAACATAAATTATTACTCGTTGATGGGAATAGTGTAGCCTTTCGGGCATTTTTTGCGCTCCACAATTCATTAGAACGCTTCAAAAATAGAAACGGTCTCCATACAAATGCCATCTATGCGTTCCATAACATGTTTGAGAATGTGATGCAAAAAGAACAACCTACCCATGTTTTAGTCGCCTTTGATGCGGGAAAAACAACTTTCAGAACAGAGATGTACGCAGAATATAAGGGTGGCCGTTCCAAAACTCCTGGAGAATTCAAAGAACAGATGCCTTATATCCGTGAATTACTAACTGGTCTAGGTGTGAAATATTATGAACTGCCGAATTATGAAGCAGATGATATCATCGGTACACTAGCAGAAAAAGCCAATAAAGATGAATTTGATGTGGTCGTTTTATCTGGTGACCGTGACTTGACGCAGCTAGCTAGTAAAGAAATCAAAGTGGATATCACTGTTAAAGGTGTGAGTGATATTGAAAGTTATACACCTGAACATGTGGCTGAAAAATATGATGGATTGACCCCAAAACAGATCATCGATATGAAAGGACTCGCTGGCGATGCCTCAGACAATATACCAGGAGTAACGAAGATCGGTGAAAAAACAGCAATCAAATTATTGAAACAATATGGTTCAGTCGAAGGAATCTATGAACATATCGATGAAATGAAACAAAGCAAGATGAAAGAGAATCTTATAAATGACAAAGATCAAGCCTTCTTATCCAAAGAACTAGCGACGATCAATACGCAAGCGCCTGTCGAAATCTCTATCGATTCCTTGAAATATGAAGGAAAAGACTTGGATAAATTGGTTCCATTCTACAAGGAAATGGAATTCAAACAGTTTCTTTCTAAACTGGCTATCGTAGAAGAAGAAACGCCAATGACCGATATCTTATTTGAAGTCGTTCATGAGTTCCATGAAGACATGTTCACTACAGATATGGCGCTGTATGTCGAAATGATGGGAGAAAACTATCATACTGAGGATATCGTTGGTGTTGCTTGGGGAACGAAGGAAAAAATCTATGTGACGAATGATCTGGCTATCTTTGAAAACGAATCTTTCCATTCTTGGTTAGCTGATCCTACTCGGTTGAAGAAAGTGTATGATGCAAAACGCACGTATGTTGCCTTGAATCGTTACACAACGAAAACAAAGGGCATTGATTTTGATGTGTTATTGGGAGCCTATTTACTGGATACCAACGAAAAAAGTACAGATATCGAAGGAATCGCCGCTCATTACGGCTATCATGAAGTCCAATCGGATGAAGCTGTCTATGGCAAGGGAGCAAAAAAAGGATTACCTGAAGATGAAGAAGTCTTTTTTGCACATTTAGCTCGAAAAGTCTCTGCTATCAATGTGCTAACGCCTCAATTAACCAAAGAATTAGCAGAAAAGAATCAAGAAGATCTTTTCAGAAAAATGGAATTGCCGTTATCGATCATCTTGGCTGAAATGGAAATCAGTGGGATCAAAGTCGATGCGACTCGTTTACAAGAAATGAAAGTTGAGTTTTCTGATCGTTTGAGAGAAATCGAACAAAAAATCTACCAAGAAGCAGGTGAAGAATTCAATTTGAATTCACCTAAACAACTTGGAGTCATCTTATTTGAGAAAATGGGACTGCCAGTTATCAAAAAAACGAAAACAGGTTATTCCACAGCCGTCGATGTATTGGAACAACTAAGAGAACAAGCGCCAATCGTTGATGATATCCTAACCTATCGCCAAATCGCCAAAATCCAGTCTACTTATGTTGAAGGGTTACTTAAAGTGATCCAATCAGACGGAAAGGTCCATACTAGATATGTCCAAACCTTGACACAGACAGGACGTCTAAGTTCAGTCGATCCGAATCTGCAAAATATTCCGATTCGCTTAGACGAAGGACGGAAAATCCGTCAGGCGTTTGTACCAAGAAAGAAAGATTGGTTGATTTATTCATCTGATTACTCTCAAATCGAATTGCGTGTCCTTGCTCATATCTCAAATGATGAACATTTAAAAGCTGCCTTTCTTGAAGGGCAAGATATCCACGCAAGTACAGCAATGCGGGTATTTGGAATCGAGAAAGCAGAAGATGTGACACCAAACATGCGCCGTCAGGCAAAAGCAGTCAATTTTGGGATCGTGTATGGTATCTCCGATTATGGATTATCGCAAAATTTGGGGATCACTAGGAAAGCGGCACAACAGTACATTGATACGTATTTCGAAAAATATCCTGGGGTCAAAGAGTATATGGAACGAATCGTTCGAGAAGCAAAAGATCAAGGATTTGTCGAGACGTTGTACCATCGCCGTCGCTATTTACCAGACATCAACTCACGAAATTACAATATCCGTTCATTTGCAGAAAGAACGGCGATCAACACACCAATACAAGGAAGCGCCGCTGACATTCTAAAAATCGCAATGATCGAACTAGACAAGCGTTTGAAGGAAGAGAAATTGGAAGCAACGATGTTGTTACAAGTGCACGATGAACTTGTCTTTGAAGTACCTGAAAAAGAATTAGAAACACTTGATCACTTAGTCAGTGAAGTAATGGAACACGCTGTTTCCCTCCATGTCCCATTGATTACAGATAGTAGTTGGGGAAAAACATGGTATGAAGCAAAATAAGTGAAGAAAGAGCGAAAGAATCGAAGGTGAAATAATGCCAGAATTACCAGAAGTTGAAACTGTTCGAAAAGGTTTGGAGCGGTTAGTCACTGGGAAAACAATAAAAAAAGTACAAGTATTGTGGCCTAAAATCATTGAACAGCCAGAAACACCGATTTTTGAAGCGACATTGATTGGTGAACGAATCGAGTCAATAGGACGAAGAGGGAAATTTTTGATTTTCCATTTAAGCCACTATGAGTTGATCTCCCATTTGCGAATGGAAGGGAAGTATCAATTTGTTGAAACAAATCAGCCTATTGATAAGCATACCCACGTCCTATTCTTCTTTGAAGATGGAAGTCAGCTGAGATACAATGACGTACGTAAGTTTGGACGTATGACACTCGTTGATAAGGGAGCGAGTGACACGTATAAAGGTATTTTGAAATTAGGGCCGGAACCTTTACCAGATCAATTTTTGCTTGATCAGTTTATTCTGGGCCTGGGTAAGTCCCATAAGGCAATCAAGCCTTTATTACTTGATCAAAAATTAGTTACAGGATTAGGAAATATCTACGTGGATGAAGCACTCTGGGAAGCGAAAATACACCCAGAGCAACCAGCCAACACATTGAAGCCAAAAGAAATCGAATTATTAAGAAAAGCAATCATTGATGTATTGTCACGTGCAATAGAAGCAGGCGGAACTACGATCAGAAGTTACCTCAATGCATTAGGTGAAGCAGGTAGTTTTCAAGTAGCACTACATGTCTATGGACAAACTGGCCACCCTTGCGTTCGCTGTCATACACCAATTGTTAAGACTAAAGTAGCGCAAAGGGGGACGCACTATTGTCCAAATTGCCAAAGACTGAAAATAAAATAGGGTTTGTATTAGGGTTGACAGGTGGAATTGCTACAGGAAAAAGTACAGCAGCGGCTATTTTTAGCAATCATGGTATACCAATTGTTGACGGGGACATTATCGCTCGTGAGGTAGTCGCACCGAAAAGCGAAGGCTTATTGGCACTAGTCAGTGTATTTGGAGATGTGATCCTCCAAAAAAATGGCACCCTTGATCGGAAGGCATTGGGACAAATCGTTTTCAATTCTGCCGAGGAACGAAAAAAAATGGATCGGCTACTTGATCCGTTCATCCGTACAGCAATCACAGAAAATATCGAACAATTGAAAACTGAATATCCATTAGTTGTGGCAGACATCCCGCTTCTTTATGAGGGGCATTATGAGCAACTCATGGATGCAGTGGCAGTGGTTTATCTGCCTGAAAACATCCAAATACAGCGACTGATGAAAAGAAATCATCTAAGCCTTGAAGAAGCAAAACAGCGAGTCAGCAGCCAGCTGTCCATTGAAGAAAAAAAAGCACTCGCTGATATCGTTTTTGATAATAGTGGGAGTAAAGAGATGCTCGAAGCACAGATCAAAAACTGGTTAGCGGAATCTCGCAATCGATTTCTTTGAGTATATCCAGTAATTTTGCTATGCTGAATATAAATCGAAGAGGAGGATTGCTATGGGGACTTTTAAAAATCAAAAAGATAAAGTGGTTGGCTCAGCAAAAGAAAAAATCGGTGAACTCATCAATAAGGAAGAATTGAAAGATGAAGGCCGTACTCAAGCAGAAATTGCGAAAGAAAATGAAGAAAAGTATCAAGCCAGAATAAATGAAATTGAAGATGAGCAAGCAGAGGCAGAAGCGAAAAATCAAGATTTAACGAAAGAACGAACAGCAAAAAATGAACGCAAAAAAGCACCGCTTCCTGAAGCAGAACATATCCCTAATCAGCAAAAAATCGACGAACAACGTATGAAACATTATACGGGTATCGAAGAAAAACTTTGATCGATCTACATGCAAAAAATGAGTTGAATGAATACACGAATAAACCAAATCCTTGGTGACACCCGAGGATCTTGGTTTATTTTTTATTTTCTAAAGATAGCCCAGAAGTTCAGTCAATCTCAAAAATGTTCTGATCGGTGTTTATCTGTTTGATGAACGTTTGAAGTAATTGTGCTAATAAAATCAAACTAAGCTAGACTTACTGATGGATCAACTAGCCAAGAATAGCGATACAATTTTTAGAAATATCGCCCCAGTTGAATGAGAGCGGGAAAACAATCATCATAGTCGTACATGATAAAATGGTACAGTTGGGCTGATACGATTGCTCTCGGTGGACAAAGAGAAATAAGACAACTATACTTGTCGATCTTAAACTGAGTGTGCTTGATGCAAACTAAGCAGCCTTAATGTTTGATAGTGGGGGCAAGGCTAGTTGTTTAGGACTCTATTTCACACGTCCAATGTGAATATAGAAATCGAACAAATTACGTACAAAATTGGAAAAAAATGTTCTTGTATTCGCGTTTTTTTGTACAGGAAAGTCGCGTTGAACACACGTTTCGTGTTATAATACAACTAGTTGCAATTTGTAAAAAATGTAAATATTTATGAGAAAAAACGTATTTACTATTGTGAGCAACGATCATTTAATCGAAGTCCATCAAAGCAGCCATTTCTACTTTCAAGATTTGGGTATTTGATATGAAAATAGTAGTTTGATAGAAACACTCATAAGAAGAGGTGAAGAAAATGAGATGTCCTAGATGCCAACATAATAATTCTCGCGTCATTGACAGCCGACAGGCAGATGATGGACGAGCAATCCGAAGAAGAAGAGAGTGCGAAAGTTGTTCTTTTCGTTTTACTACATTTGAAAGAATCGAAGCGGCACCATTATTAGTCATCAAAAAGAATGGTGAACGTGAGGAATTCAATCGCGACAAAATCTTGCGTGGGTTGATCCGCTCAGCAGAAAAACGACCAGTTGCGATGGAGCAGATGGAACAAATCGTAAACCACGTAGAAAACCGGGTCAGAAGCCTTGGTGAAAACGAAGTATCGACCACATTGATCGGGGAATATGTCATGGAAGATTTAGTCAATCTTGATGAAATAGCCTATATTCGTTTTGCAAGCGTCTACCGCCAGTTTAAAGATATGTCTGTTTTCTTAAAGGAATTGCAAGATATCGTTGATAAAGCAAAAGAAAACAATAAAGAAAAATAAGAAGTAAGGAGGCCTATTTCCTTGGATAATGCATGGAAAGAGCTTCAACCCAAAAATATCTACCAAGGAAGAAAAAGTCATCCTCTAAAAGAAGATGGAAGATCTGCCTTGTTGTACCTGTATCAGCCATTGATCGGTGGAGAAGCTCTAAGTCTGTACTTGACCCTCTTATCAGAAATATCAGCTGAAAATGGCCAATCACCAGAAGGATTGCATGCAGATCTCTTGAGTAGTTTGAGTTGTGGATTGCCCCAATTTTATGAAGCACGTAAGCGATTAGAAGGAATCGGTCTTTTAGATGTTTTTTACAAAGAAGACGCCAGCTTAGGAGCTTGTTTTATTTATGAATTATTAGAACCAATGGATGCCTTCGCTTTTTTCAAAGATAGCGTACTTTCCTTCTTGCTTTTAGAAAAGGTGGGAGAACGCCGCTATGAACAGTTAGTCCAATTATTCCAACCAAAGACATTTTCGTCTCAAAGCTACCAGAAAATCACAAAAAAATTTTTGGACGTTTATCGGTTCAGTGAAGCTGCTTATGCTGCTAATCAGGACAAGATCGAAAATGTGCAAGCAGGATTTCAACAAGAAAAACCAGGTTCATTGGTATCCGATTCAGACCAACCTAAACTAGATTGGGCCTTTTTGACAGAGTGGCTGACCAAAAAACATATCCCAGTTCTGGAAGATCCATTAAAAGAACAAATCGAGATGTACCATCAGCTTTACGGCGTGGATGAATTGACTATCGGTGAATGGATCGTTCTAGCCTATGATTTTTCTGAACAAAAAGTCTCGACAAAAGAATTGCAAAGAATTGTTTTGACAAGTCAAGCACAAAAACCAAAAAAAAGTGATCCAACAAGTCCAGAAACAGGTATAGAAGAAACGGTTACTGCTGACAGTTCGTTACCGAACGCCATAGTAGAGTTGATCAAAGAAGCCCAAAGTATCCCACCAATGAAGTATCTTGAAGCATTAAAACAAGAAAAAGGCGGTTTTGTCTCAAAACAAGAAACATGGTTGATGCAAGACTTAGTTTCTCGTTCAGGCTTATCAAGTAGTGTGATCAATATTTTAGTCAACTATGTGTTGGTCATAAGAAATCAAGCAAGTTTAAATGCAAGCTTCGTCAATACGATTGCGAATGAATGGGCCCAAAATAAGATTACTACTCCAGAAGAGGCAATCGAGCATATCCGTACGATCAGTAATCAAGCAAAACAAACGAAAAAAAAGACAACACAGTCATACGCATCTACGCGGCGCAATGTACGCCGTGAAAAACTCCCTGATTGGGTAAACAAACCAAAAGAGGAACAAAAAATCAGTAGTGAGAAAAAGGCAGAGATCGAACGTAGATTTAAAGAATATTTTGCAAAAAAGGAGGGTGATAGCTAGTGGAAGATGTCGGAAAAGAGCTAAAGAAAATCATTAGCAGAAGAGATTATCAGCAGAAATTTACTGAGATGATCCAAGAAGTCTTGAACGATCCAGATGTTCAAAGTTTCTTATCAGAACATCAAGAAGATTTGACACAAGCAGATATTGAAAAAAGTTATGCTAAACTGTATGAATTTGTTCAAGAAAAACGGAAGTATCAAAAAAATGATCCCACGATGATCGCACCAGGCTATGAGCCCAAATTGACTCTGAACTTTCACTATGTCGATGTGACGTATGTACCAACAGAAGCTTTGCTTGCGAAAAAAAGACAAGAAGAGATCAAAAGTCGGATCAAAGCAGTGGATATGCCCAAAGATATCCAAGATGCCTCATTCAAAAATTTCGAACGCACAGATGGTCGGAGCTATGCCAGCTTCGAGGCGCTTGATTTTGTCGAACACTATAGTGCTGATCCTAAGGGGTACCACAAGGGACTATATCTAGTCGGTAGTTTTGGGATCGGAAAAACGTACTTGCTAGGTGCAACAGCAAGAGAATTAGCTATCAAAGGGTTCACGACCACGCTCGTTCACTTCCCGACTTTTGCGGTAGAAATGAAACAGGCGATCGGGAAAGACCAAGTGGCGGAGAAATTAGACGCAGTCAAGCGTTCACCAATCCTCATGATGGATGATATCGGCGCCGATGCAATGAGCAGTTGGATCAGAGATGAAGTATTCGGTGTGATCCTACAATATCGGATGCAAGAACAGCTTCCGACATTTTTTTCTTCAAACTTCACGATGGATGAGTTGGAACAACATTTATCTGTCACGCAGCGTGGCGATGAAGAGCCATTAAAAGCCAAAAGGATCATGGAACGGATCCGTTATTTGACCAAAGAAATCGAAATGACTGGGCGTAATCGAAGGAATGGTTGAATAATTCTTCCGAGCCTTTAGTGAAACATGCAAAATTGTGAAAGGTGTTTTGTTCAGAAATCATTACACCATATACGATAGTATCAAAGAAAATAGAACAGAAGTATTCAGCTTCAAGAAAAAAGGTTTTCCGTAAAATACTGCTAAGATTTTGCAGGATTTTCGTTTGAAAAACTATTTTTTGAAACATCATGTATTCAAAAAAGAGAGTGTGACAATTTTTGTCACACCCTCTTTACATAATTATATGCACTACCTAAAGGGAAGCGAATCCATCTATTAGGCAAACATATAGTAGTCGGGCGCAACCATCAAAATAAGTCAACTAAAAATGAGCTGGAGGAAATTTTATGAAGATTTTATTTTCAACAATGATTGCGGCTGGTTTACTTTTTACATTAACAGGCTGCGGAAACGAAGACCCAAGTAAAGCATCGATCGATTCGATCAGTGCGGAAACATCGACGGAAGTAAGCAACTCTGCAACGCAAGGTCAAAGTATTTTTAATGGCGAAATCGAAAGTATCTCAGAACCGGATGATTCGACGATACAAATCAAAGTGATCAACGTAAAAGAAATAAAAGACCCGGAAAATATCGGAAGCTCTTTTACGAATGATGGTGTCATTTTGAATGCGTCTGAGGAGCAACTAAAAGATGGAAAAGAGGCATTCGAGAAAGGCGATCAGATCGAGATAATATTAGTAGAAAATTCCATAATGACAATGTCGATCCCACCGCAGATCCCTGGTAATTCGATTGTCGAAATAGCGCGGATCGAAGAATAGGACCACTTCTCTAAAAAAACTTGAATTAATAGTTTGCTAGTCCACATACGTACCGCAAAGTTAGGAAAGTAGTGGAAAAAACTACATTTTCTTCCTAACGAAACAGAATAAGCAGCGGGAACAAAAGTAACAAATCCGAAGCATAAAAAGCAGATTTTTAAGAATTTGAAAAACAAATTTTTGGAATGTTTGCTTTTTTCTTGTGACATAACACTTTGTCCGGGCTTCTTTTACATAAATGAATCTACATGGACCAAAGAACAACCAATGCAGTTGTTAAAGGCAAACAGCTAGGCACGATCGTCAAATAAGTAAACTAAAATGATTTGAAGGAGGTATTCATGAAACGTATTTTTTCATCGATAATCGTCATCGTATTCCTTTCGTTGACTGGTTGCGGAAACCAAGAGAACGATGATCTCTCAGAAAAAAAAGAACGGTACGTCTACACTGGCGAAATTTTCAGTATTTCGGAAAGTGAAAAATCGATACTTACTATCATAGTAACGAATATAAAAAACATAGAAGAATCAAAGGATTATGCTGGTGATATGGTTTTGAAAGCGACTGCTGAAAAATTGAAAGATGGCAAAGACTCTATACATGTTGGTGATCAAATCAAGTTTGTACTGAAGGATTTGCGAATGACCAAGTCGGATCCTCCGATAGTCTTTCTTGATTCTTTGATCGAAATAGCACGTATTGAATCGTAGACAGTAGGATTTTAGAAAAAAATAAAAAAATGAAGGAGATTTGAAATTTTTTCTTTTCGAATCTCCTTAAATTATAATGAAAATGTTATAATGGCGTGGAAGGAGTGAAGGTATGAACCATTTGGAATTATCTAAACGTTTAGCGAAGGTGGGAGAATTTGTTCCAGAAAATGCTCGTTTAGCAGATATTGGCTCTGACCATGCTTATTTACCAGTAGCACTAATGTTAAAAGGAAAAATCCAATTTGCAGTTGCTGGCGAAGTAGTAAAAGGTCCTTATGAATCAGCGAGGAAACAAGTGCGAAAGGACGGCTTAGAAAAGCAGATCACTGTACGTCTGGCAAATGGCTTAGATGCAATCGAAGCAGAAGATCAAATTGATGCAATCACGATTGCTGGAATGGGTGGTTCATTGATTCGGGAGATCCTAGAAGCTGGTAAACAAAAAAATCGCTTATCTGGGAACGAACGCCTGATTCTTCAGCCAAATATCGGTGAACGAACATTGAGAAGCTGGTTGCAAGAGAACAATTATCAACTCATTGCAGAAACGATTTTAGAAGAAAATAAAAAAATCTATGAGATCCTTGTGGCGGAAAAGACACAAGAGAAAGTCACCTATAGTGAAAAAGAATTGATGTTTGGTCCCCACTTATTGAACGAGTCCAATGAAGTGTTTCTCAATAAGTGGCAGCGAGAACTGAAACAGCGACAAACGATTCTGCAACAGCTGGCTCATGCAACAAATCAGCAAGCCAGAAAAGAACGAATGGAAAGTGAAATCAAAATGATTGAGGAGGTGCTAGGCTAATGACAGTCGACGGCAATGTGTTCAT
Source organism: Enterococcus sp. BSD2780061688st2 D3 (assembly GCF_005844145.1). NCBI lineage: Bacteria > Bacillati > Bacillota > Bacilli > Lactobacillales > Enterococcaceae > Enterococcus > Enterococcus sp. BSD2780061688st2 D3. Next base: position 76,768 of record NZ_SPHN01000004.1, on the reverse strand, counting down.
TCGCAAATTTGAAGAATACTGCCCTCAATGGCTGGCAGAAGACGGCGATCCTGTAGGTCTACACATTGGGACGTTGAATAAACCGATCCAACGAGTGATGATGACGCTTGATGTTCGACCGGAAGTCGTAAAAGAAGCCATTGATAAAAAGATCGATCTATTGATTGCAAAACACCCGCCTATCTTTCGACCAGTGAAACGTTTAAATACAGATGTTCCGCAAGAAAAGATGTATGCGGATCTATTGAAACATGATATCGCTGTGTATGCTGCACATACTAATATGGATATTATTGAAGATGGGTTAAATGATTGGTTTTGTGAATTGCTCGGTATCAAGGTCGAAAACTACTTAGTCAAAACACATGAACGTCATTATAAAAAGCTGGCTGTATATATACCTGTGGAACAATCTGAAGAATTACGTAGAGCATTGGCTCAAGCTGGTGCAGGACAACAAGGAAACTATGACTCTACCAGCTTTACTACGATCGGCCAAGGACGCTTTCGTCCAAATGATTCAGCTCACCCTGCAATCGGTGAAGCTGGTCAACTGGAGAAGGTCCAAGAAGCAAAAGTAGAAGTCATTTTTCCGGAGCATCTTGAGCAAAAAGTACTTCAAGCAATGTACGCGGTCCATCCATATGAAGAAGTGGCTTATGATCTGTTTAAAATCGATGAGCCAACTAAAACATGGGGTCTGGGCCGTATCGGAGAATTGCCAGAAGAAATGCCTCTCGACGCTTTTGCAGCCAAAGTGAAAGAAGCTTTCCAATTAGACGGACTTCGTGTCGTACGTCCCACAGAAAAAGAAGTAACTGTCAAGCGAGTGGCAGTCTGTGGTGGCAGTGGGGAAAAATTTTATCCTCATGCACTGTCTCAAAAAGCTGATGTTTATATTACTGGCGATATTTATTACCATACAGCACAGGACATGCAGAGCGCCGGTCTTGCAGCCATTGATCCGGGACATTATATCGAATCATTGTGCAAAGAGAAGTTTATCGAAAAATTTGAATCTTGGAAAAAAGAAGAGGATTGGTCTATTGACTTCTTTGTTTCTGAAACAGATACCAACCCATTTCAATTTAACTAAAAGGAGAGAATTTTATGTACGAAAATCTTTTACCCCGTTTTTTACGCTATGTTAAAACAGAAACACGCTCAGATGCAACAAGTCAAACGACACCATCTACTCAAACACAAGTCGCTTTTGCACAAGTTCTAAAAAAAGAACTAGAAGAACTTGGATTGTCGGATGTTTTCTACAATGAAGAAAATGGTTTTGTGATCGGTACATTACCAAGCAACGTGGATCGTCCTGTGCGTTCGATCGGTTTCATCTCCCATATGGATACAGCTGACTTCAATGCGGAAGGGGTCAATCCTCAGATCATTGAGAATTATGATGGGGAATCGGTCATCGTACTGGATAGCGAAGAACGCTATACGCTAAATACTAAGGACTTTCCTAATTTAAAGAACTATGAAGGCCAAACATTGATTACGACAGACGGCAGTACGCTACTGGGAGCAGATGATAAAGCAGGGATCGCTGAAATCATGACAGCAATGGAAATCTTGATCAAAAACCCAACGATTCCACATGGTGAAATCAAAGTAGCATTTGGTCCAGATGAAGAGATCGGTGTAGGGGCGGATAAGTTTGATGTTGAAGCATTCAATGTCGATTTTGCATATACTGTCGATGGCGGTCCATTAGGTGAATTGCAATATGAGACATTTAGCGCAGCTCAAGCAGAGATTTCGATCCAAGGAAAAAATGTCCATCCTGGTACAGCAAAAGACACGATGATCAATGCGTTGCAATTAGCGATTGATTTTCATAACCAACTGCCAGCAGATGAAGTACCGGAAAAAACAGAAGGTTATGAAGGCTTCTTCCATTTGATGGCCTTGAATGGAAATACGGAAGAAGCAACGATGAGTTATATCATCCGCGACCATGACCGTGAAAACTTTGAAGCTCGCAAAGCATTGATCACGGAGATCCAAGAAAAATTGAATCGTCGATTTGACCAAGAACGAGTAAAAGTCAATATGTATGATCAATACTACAATATGCGTGAAATCATTGAAAAAGACATGAGTATCGTCGAACTAGCCAAACAAGCAATGATCGATCTAGAAATCGAACCGATCATTGAACCAGTCCGTGGCGGAACGGATGGCTCAAAAATTTCATATCTAGGTATTCCGACCCCTAACCTATTTGCTGGTGGAGAAAACATGCACGGACGCTTCGAGTTTGTTTCTCTTCAAGTAATGGAAAAAGCGGCAGATGTAATTGTAAAAATTGCGGAATTGAACACAAACGTTTAAAATTGAATAGGATGTCGGATCAATCAGCTAGTTGATCGGTTCGATAAACGTCGGGGGGAGGACGAATTCCAAGTGGAACCGTCTATCCCCTTGATTTTTGTGTGAAATTAGGAGGCAAAAGAGTATGGAAAAATTGCTGGTCTTTTATAATGAAAGCTCAGGAAATGACGAAGGCGAAAAATTAGCAAAATGGTTCAAAGATTACGTGAGTGAAAAGCGACCAGAGCTAAACGTTTATTTAACGGAAACCGGTCCTTCGGTGAAACACAAGACACTTGTAAAAAAAGCAGAAGAGCACGAAGCAGATACCTTGATCATCATTGGGGGAGACGGAACGATCCATCATATAGTCCAAGCTTTCCAGAAGAAACTAGAACATTATCAAGTAGGATTATTACCCGGGGGAACAGTCAATAATCTAGCAAAGGTACTTGGAATCCCTATAGAAAAAGAAGAAGCGGCAGATGTTATTTTAGGGGAAGCCATTCGTAAAATCGATTATGGAAAAGTAAATGATGAAGTGATCATTTCTACATTAACGATCGGGATACTCGCTGATACAGCTGTTTGGATCAGCCAAAAGGAAAAACAACGATATGGATCTTGGATATTTATGAAGCGTTTTGTCAATCTATTGCTGAAAAAGAAAAAATATCATCTAGATATCAAAACAGAGAACGAACACTGGAAAGGAAAAACGCAGTTACTGACAGTTACGATGACGAATTCTGTTGGTGGGTATACGAATTTTGATGATTCTGCTAGTCCAGATGATGGAAAATTCCACATAACGATCATTCCATCTCTTGATATTTTCCGATTTATCTTTTATCTTCCTCGTATAATCAAAGGAAAAATCTATTCAGTCCCTGGGATCACTTATTTGACAGCAAGTCAAATCAATATCCAAGCGCAGGAAAAAAAGGTTGGCACTCGTACAGATGGTGATACCACCGATGATTTACCAATTGAATTAGTCGTTGTTCCCAAGGGACTATCTGTATTTGTTCCAAAAGAAACAAAATAATTTTTCTGACTAGTTGGAGGAAAAAACATGAATGCAATTTTATATAACCCTTTGTGGTTTTATCTGGTACTTGTAAATATTTATTTGTTTTGTTTGATGGGGTATGATAAACGTCAGGCAAAAAAAGGAAAATGGCGCGTACCAGAAAGTAATTTGATCTTTGTTAGTTTACTAGGCGGCGGCATTGGCGGATTGATCGCACGAAAAGTCTTTCATCATAAAACGAGAAAAAAGAAATTTACAATTGGATTTATGGCGGGTGTACTCGTTGATTTGATTTTGATTTATTTTTTTCATTAAGGAGTAGTCAATGTCAACTAAAGGAACAAAAACAAAAATAGCCTTAAATCTGCTTTTATTGATAGGAATACTAGCCATTATTTATTATTTGATCAATCAATCATTTGCAGATATATTTGCTGAATTACTATCGACAAGTTTAGTTGTTATTGTTGCAGCATTAGTATTAGGAACACTTTATCAACTTGTAGAAGGACGCTCCATCAAAGAAATTGCAGAACCTTTCGCCAATGATTTTTCTACGATGGACGGCTTCTGGACATCCTGTTATATTGCATTTTATCGGATCGTATCTTTCGGTACAGGAACGTTGATCTCGGAGATTTATTTCTATAATAAAAAAGGAATGAAATTCTCTCAAGGCGCTGGTGTCACGGCATTGCACATGATCATGTACAAACTGGCTGTGATCACGTATGCCATCATCGGTTTGATTGTCCAGTTCTCGTTATTCTATTCTAAAGGACCATCCATGATTTGGTTCATTATTGCGGGGATCGTCTTGACGGGTCTCATTATTGCTTTTCTGTTATTGATCTCAATAAGTTTGAACCTTCAAATTTTCTTTGTCAGTGTGTCAAATAAATTATTCAAAAGTCAAAGATTGCGAAAATGGGTCGATACCTGCAATACACAAATCTATTCACTGAGAGAAACAGTCCAGACGATCGTAAAAGATCGAACAGCATTGCTTCGAGTCTATTATTGGAATATGCTCAAGCTCTTGTTCTGGTATGTGATGCCATATATCTTCTTGGTTGAAAATCATCCGAATATTGATTTCTTACTGACCTTTTCATTTATTAGTTTTGCGGTAGTATTGTCTGGCGTGATCCCGACACCTGCGGGAATCGGTTCATTTGAATTTGTCTATCTGTTATTATTCAAACCTTTAGTCGGAACTGTCGATGCAGTTTCGTCCTTACTCCTCTATCGTTTCAGTTCATTTATTTTGCCATTTATCTACGGGTTCTTTTATGTCGTAGCTGATCGCAGAAAAGTACTAAAAAAAGAGATCAAAGAAGTAAAAAGAGAAAAAGAGCAAAATCATTGATCAAATAAGAGAGGAGGTTGGGACAGAAGTGTTTAACTCCGAGAAATAAGAAGAAATTAACGAAAATTGCTTTTCAAATTTTTGTGAATTTCGGCTTATTTCCGAAAAAACTGACTTTTGGACGCCGTTTATTCAAGAGTCTGTAACAAAACTGACATTTAGATTTGTCTATATTCTCTAAACACAGTAACAGGTGGAAGCAAAAGATCACTTTTTGTTTCAGCCTGTTTCTTTTTTAAAAATAGGTAAAGAAGTGTAAGATAAAAGGTAGAAAAGTAACGTTATTCTTTGACCAATATTGACCAAACGAGTATAATAATAATCGTAAAGAATTGATGAAAAACAATTCATACTCTTTATTCAGGAGGTAAGAAGATGAATATTGAAAAAATGACAACTACGCTACAAGAAGCGATTGCCGAAGCACAACAAATTGCTGTCACTCGGAAACATCAAGAAATCGACATTGCCCATTTATGGAAGATTTTTTTACAACCAAATCATTTTGGCCGTAATCTATACACAGATGCCGGCTTAGATGTCGAGGGCTTTGAAAGAGAAGTTGACCGTGTGCTTGACGAATACCCGACCGTATCAGGAGCAAATGTCCAATATGGTCAAAATCTCAGCCAAAATCTATTTCATTTGTTAAATGAAGCTGACCAAATCAGAGAAAGTTTCGGTGACGAATATCTTTCAACTGAAGTGGTTATTTTGGCATTGATGAAATTGAAAAATTATCCGTTGACTGTGTACTTAACGAAAAACGGATTATCGGAAAAAGAACTTAGAAACAATATTGAAGAAATGAGAGGTGGAGAAAAAGTGACCTCAAAAAATCAAGAAGAACAATACAAAGCGTTAGAAAAATACGGAGTGGATCTGGTCCAACAAGTACGTTCAGGTAAAATGGACCCAATTATTGGCCGTGATGAAGAAATTCGTGATGTGATCCGCATCCTTTCACGAAAAACAAAAAACAACCCTGTGTTGATTGGGGAACCAGGGGTAGGTAAAACAGCGATCGTTGAAGGATTAGCACAACGAATCGTGCGCAAAGATGTACCAGAAAATCTAAAAGACAAAACGATTTTTTCTTTAGATATGGGCGCATTGATTGCGGGAGCAAAATTCCGTGGTGAATTTGAAGAACGACTAAAAGCTGTCCTTAAAGAAGTAACGAAAAGCGATGGTCGAATCATTCTATTTATCGATGAAATCCATAACATTGTCGGCGCAGGCAAGACCGAAGGAAGCATGGATGCTGGTAATTTGCTAAAACCAATGCTAGCACGTGGTGAGCTTCATTTGATCGGAGCAACCACGTTGGATGAATATCGACAATATATGGAAAAAGACAAAGCCTTGGAACGTCGTTTCCAAAAAGTACTAGTCAAGGAACCAACAGTAGAAGATACGATCAGTATTTTACGTGGCTTAAAAGAACGCTTTGAGATCCATCATGGAGTCAATATCCATGACAATGCACTAGTTGCTGCTGCTACACTTTCTGATCGCTATATCACAGATCGATTCTTGCCAGATAAGGCAATCGATTTGATCGATGAAGCCAGTGCAACCATTCGTGTAGAAATGAATTCTATGCCAACAGAGTTGGACCAAGTCACACGCCGATTGATGCAATTGGAAATCGAAGAAGCGGCATTAAAGAAAGAATCAGATGATGCCAGCAAGAAGCGATTGAAGAACTTGCAAGAAGAATTAGCGGACTTGCGCGAAGAAGCGAATGCAATGAAAATGCAGTGGGAAACAGAAAAAGAAGAAGTCAATACAGTTTCTTCTAAACGTGCAGAAATCGATAAAGCAAAACATGAACTAGAAGATGCAGAAAACAATTATGATCTTGAACGTGCCGCTGTTTTGCGTCATGGAACGATCCCACAATTAGAAAAAGAATTAAAAGAGTTAGAAGCAAAAGCTAAAGATAGTGACATCAAAATGGTGCAAGAATCAGTGACTGAAAATGAGATTGCTCAAGTAGTCGGTCGTTTGACAGGGATTCCTGTGACGAAATTAGTTGAAGGTGAAAGAGAAAAACTAATGAAGTTGAACGAAACCTTGCATAAACGAGTAATCGGACAAGATGAAGCAGTAGATGCAGTCAGTGATGCAGTGATCCGCTCTCGTGCTGGGTTACAAGATCCAAACCGTCCGTTAGGTTCATTCTTGTTCTTAGGGCCAACTGGTGTCGGTAAAACGGAACTAGCCAAAGCATTAGCCGAAAACTTATTTGATTCTGAAGAGCATATGGTACGGATCGACATGAGTGAGTATATGGAAAAACATGCCGTCTCTCGTTTAGTAGGAGCTCCTCCAGGCTATGTTGGTTATGAAGAAGGCGGTCAGCTAACGGAAGCGGTAAGAAGAAATCCTTATACCATCGTTTTACTCGATGAAATTGAAAAAGCACATCCTGATGTCTTCAACATTTTATTGCAAGTGTTAGATGACGGACGTTTGACTGACTCTAAAGGACGTGTCGTAGATTTCAAAAATACCGTATTGATCATGACAAGTAATATTGGTTCACAATTATTACTAGAAGGCGTGACAGCGGAAGGTACGATTCCAGAAGAAGTCGAAGAACAAGTGCGAACGATCCTTCGTGGCAATTTCAAACCCGAATTCTTGAATCGAATCGATGATACGATCCTCTTCACACCGTTAAGTTTAGACAATGTAAAAGGTATCGTCGATAAGATGGTGGCACAATTAGCCAAACGACTAGAACATCAAGAAATCTTCTTGACGATCAGCGACGAAGCCAAAACATGGATCGCTGAAAATGCGTATGAGCCAGCTTATGGTGCACGTCCATTGAAACGCTTCATCACGAAAGAAGTGGAAACACCTTTGGCAAAAGAAATCGTGTCAGGTCGTATCACGCCTAAATCAAAAGTAACGATCACTTTACTTGATGAAAAACTTCATTTTAAAGCAGAAGAATTAGTTGAAGAAGTATGATACGAAACATTGACCAATAAAATAGATAGTTGAAAATAGCTTCCTGAAGCACATTCCAAAATGAGGCGGGACAGAAGTATTCCTTACTTTTGTTCCGCGCGTATTGGATAGGCAACAGGAAGCTATTTTTTATCCAGAAGAAAGACAAAGTAAATTAGCTTCAGTTAATTGTTTCAGTTTACAAGATCTCCATCAAACTAACCTACAGCTAATGAAGAGAAAAAGGGGAGAGGGAAGCAAGTGGTATTTTTATCACACCTATTAAATCGAACTGCCATCGAAAAGTTGATCTTTTTGAAAAAAATAAGTCGAAATTCTCAAAAACTAAAAAAAGTTTTCGCGAATCTCGACTTAATTTCTTAAGATGTCATATAACTGTAAAGTGCATTCAGCTATTTGCTTTTTATGATCTCTAAACGGTAGCTTTCAAAATAAGCCGGATCATTTTTTCCTTGCACCCAAGCAAAAATCCCCATGAGCAAGGCACCAACTGTGTTCGTCAGTAAGTCCCCCATCGTGTCCATCAATGCAGCCCGACCAACGAATAGTGTACCATCAGAAGCCGCGAATCGTTGCAGATTCATTCCTAAGAATTGATCGCAGAGAAATTCCCAGAATTCCCAAAAGACACCACATAGACCAGCAAAGGCAAAACCGAAAAGCAAGAACAACCAAGGACTTGTTTTAGCGATAGGCGCTTTTTTTAGAAGCAACCCGATCAATCCATAGCCCAATGCTGTCAGCACCATCGGACTCACCGCATGTAAGATTTTATCCCAAAAAGAAATGATACTGATCAAATGCATCCCAGTTCCTAAAAAGACCGAGATAAACAAGAAAAACCAATAAAATAGCACGATAGCATCTGGAATATGCAAATGAAATAATTTCTTCATGATCTGAGGGAGAAAAATCAATACGATTCCTGCTAAAGATTCAATAATAAATGTAATCCCTTGAGTCGTCGAATATTTATTGGTGATAAATTCAAAAATGTTGTAGCAAACCACAAAGAGACCAAAAACAACAAGGGCAATCTGCACCTTTTTTACTGTTTTACTCATTCAATTGTCCTCCTTTTAAATAGACCTTCAACGCTTCTAGCAGTTCTGTTTCATCAGAAACGATCGATCCGTTTAATTTGATCAGGCCAACTGTATAGAGATTAAGGTAATGGAATTGATTTTCCGCGACTTGTTGCAACGCCTCAAGTTTCTTAGGGTGTGAACCACCTTGTTGACGGCTGTCGGTATATAGACCGATGACCGGGATACCTTTTGCGTAAGCCACACCAATTTCTGAAGCAACGCCAGCGTCAATCGTCAATCCATCAAGTAAAGCAATCATCAAGTCACTTTCTAAAACTTTTTCCGTATCAGCTAAAGCAATCATTTTGCTATCTGCATAAGCTGTTTTATCATTGATTGCTTCATTTTCTTGAGGCAAATAAACAGTCAGATCTTCTGAGACAGCGCGGATCTTCTTTACAAGCATGGCGTTATAGAGTAAATCACTTTTAGCAAATAATGGGGCAGCAAAATATATATTCATTTTTATCATCCTTTATTTAGAAATAATCACTGAAGTAAGCTTCCATATTCGGAATAATCAATTCCAGTGTCTTTAATGTTTCTTTATCTGTTTCGATCCGTTCGATCCTGGCCAAATAAGAAGCTCTGCGATAATTCATCATCAAACAAGTCAATGTTTGAACAGAAAGACGAACAGGTTGGCCAACAGGTTCGTTGACTATTTTTAAGTGTTCATTCTCATCCCAAACCAAGCCAAAGATACCATTGTTCCAAGGAGCTACCGGATCTTCCACGATAAAATGGAACGGTTTGGCAGAAGCGGCAAAAGGAAAACGTGCAAGGAATTCTTTCACATCAACGATTCTTGCCATAAAATAAGGTTCGATCTGTTCTTTGATCTGGCTATCTTCAATCAAAAAGGCTAATGGTTCATTTTTATAGATATCGCCATGAACCCAGTAGACCATAGAGAAGTGGGCAGAAATGAAATTCCACAGACCATTGCGCGCCTCTTGATTCAAATAGAACATTTCCTTCACATGGAAAATTTCTTCCGCTACCCAATAAAAAAGAACACCAATCGGCTCTTGAGCAGAATTGTAATAAACAGCAGCCGTCCGTTCATCTTCATTCTCAAAACGCCAGTATTCTTCCCAGTGGAAATCACTTCGGAACAATGCCCCATGATTTTGACCAGCAAATTTTTGATAAACTTTATAGACATCCGGATGATCAACAGGCAATCGTTCCACCATACCACTCACCGGCACTTGCTTAGGTAACTGGGTATCACGTATCTTGAAAGACAGTTTATCAGACATGATCTCCCAGCCCTTACGACGGTAGTAAGGAATACTATAAGGGTAAAGATAGGAAATCCATTGCTTGTTTTTACGCATATTATCTAATGCTACGATGATCAAGTCTTGCATCAACCCATGATTTGCGTATTCGGGATAAGTTCCCACACCAGTGACACCCCCCATTTTATAAGGCGTACCATGGATATTCACTTCACAGGGATAGATGGCAATCTGTGAAATCAGTTTTTCTTCGTGAAACCAACCAAATACTTCAGATAACTCCAAAATTGGTCGTTTTGAGCGGATAAAGGCACGCTTGCTTTCAAATCCGCTCTCTTCAATATCCGCTTCAGTTACTTGGAAGACATAAGAGAGCAATTCATTGAACTGATCCACATGTTCTTCTGTAACAGGTTTTAATTCAAGATTTTCTCTGAAATCTCTTTGATCCATTCTTTCATCTCCAATTATTTACTTGTTACTAGTATAGCAAAATTTCAGCAAAAAAACTTCTAAAGCCGACTAGGTAAAAAGTCTTTAAATTCATTCTTTTCATTGATATAATGGAAAGTGCTGATTATAAGAAAAGAGGAGACGCTATGGATATAAAAAAAATGAAACAACGCCAAGAGCAAATTCGGAATTTCTCGATCATCGCTCATATCGACCATGGGAAATCTACATTGGCCGATCGTATTTTGGAAAAGACGAACACTGTGACGTCTCGTGAAATGCAAGATCAGCTATTAGACTCAATGGATCTAGAGCGTGAACGTGGGATCACGATTAAATTAAATGCTGTAGAACTAAACTATACAGCTAAAAATGGAGAATTATATATTTTTCATCTCATCGACACCCCAGGACATGTCGATTTTACCTATGAAGTATCACGAAGTTTAGCTGCGTGTGAAGGAGCTGTTTTAGTCGTTGATGCTGCCCAAGGAATCGAAGCACAAACACTAGCAAATGTTTACTTGGCTTTAGATAATGATCTGGAGATCTTACCAGTCATCAATAAGATCGATCTACCTGCAGCAGACCCTGAAAGAGTACGTCAAGAAATCGAAGATGTCATTGGACTCGATGCAAGCGAAGCAGTTTTAGCCAGTGCCAAAGCAGGGATCGGTATTGAAGAGATCCTAGAACAAATCGTCGAATATGTTCCTGCACCATCTGGGGATTTAGAAGCACCATTGAAAGCATTGATCTTTGATTCAGTCTACGACAGCTATCGCGGGGTCGTATTAAATGTCCGCATCACGGATGGCGTGGTAAAACCAGGAGATAAGATCCAGTTGATGAGCAACGGCAAAACATTTGATGTAACGGAAGTTGGTGTTTTTTCACCTAAAGCTGTTGCAAGAGACTTTTTGATGGTCGGTGATGTCGGTTATATCACTGCAAGCATCAAAACAGTCCAAGACACACGAGTAGGGGATACTGTTACTCTAGCTCACAATCCAGCAAAAGAAGCACTGCCAGGTTATCGAAAAATGAATCCAATGGTTTATTGTGGACTATATCCTATCGATACTTCCCGTTACAATGATCTGCGTGACGCACTGGATAAGTTGCAATTAAATGACGCTGCACTCCAATTCGAACCAGAAACTTCTCAAGCACTAGGTTTCGGTTTCCGTTGTGGATTCTTGGGATTGCTACACATGGATGTCGTTCAAGAACGGTTAGAACGTGAATTCAATTTAGAACTGATCACGACTGCACCATCCGTAATCTACCATGTCAATAAAACAGACGGCTCTATGACAGTCGTAGACAACCCAGCAGATTTTCCTGAACCAGTAACCATCCAAGATGTTGAAGAACCTTTCGTCAAGGCACAAATCATGGTACCAAATGAGTATGTCGGAGCTGTAATGGAACTTTCACAAAGAAAACGCGGAGATTTTATCACCATGGATTACTTAGATGATTACCGCGTAAATGTCGTTTATAATATTCCACTTTCTGAAATCGTTTTTGACTTCTTTGATAAACTAAAATCAAGTACGAAGGGCTACGCCTCACTTGATTATGACATGTCAGGCTATCAAAAGAGCAAGCTAGTGAAAATGGATATTTTATTGAACGGCGAAACAGTCGATGCCTTAAGCTTCATCGTCCATCGTGACTTTGCCTATGAACGAGGAAAAGCAATCGTTGAAAAATTGAAAAAACTGATTCCACGACAACAATTCGAAGTACCGATCCAAGCCGCTATCGGTCAAAAAATCGTCGCCCGTTCAGACATCAAAGCGTTGCGTAAGAACGTTTTGGCAAAATGTTATGGCGGAGATGTTTCGCGTAAACGAAAACTTCTTGAAAAACAAAAAGAAGGTAAGAAACGCATGAAACAAATCGGCTCAGTAGAAGTCCCACAAGAAGCCTTCATGGCTGTTCTGAAAATGGATGAGGACGAACCTAAGAAATAGCAAGGATTGTTTGAAAACAGTGTAAAAAATAGACCATGTTTACATGGATTTGCCACCGGTGTTTTTTTGGCTCTTTGCCAAATGATGTTGGTAAAGAGAAATCTTAGAATAATTTGGACAGAACAGAAAGAAGAAAACCTCTTTCTGTTCTGTTTATTTGCACGTTTTATCGAATTTTATCTCTACCAGTACGATTTGATGAAGAGCCATATATTCGCTTTTCTTAAAATAAGAACTTTTGGTTATGTAAAAGTCCTCTTGCTGCAAAGGAGTACTAATTTAGCATTTTATCTATAAAATAAGGGATTATTTTTCTTGTAGATTTAATTTTCGTTTTGTTGATATCTTCAAATCTTCCATTGAAAATTAAAGGTATATCGGCTTCGCCATACTTCGTAATTATATGAAGTTGATAGTTTGGAATTCCCTCGCTTTCGATATATGATATTTTCAGTGCATCACCTGGTTCTATTTCTTTTGATATACCAGTATCTTGATAAACTAGCTTACTATTTTCTTGCATTGATTTATATCTCATAATTTCTACTTTTATTGGTACATCAGCAGGTGATACTAAAACAACATTGGTTGGTTCTTTATCTATTTCTATCTCATCAGAAATATTTCTTGGATACAGATTTTGCTGTGTATTTATCGGGTAGTACTCTATTGAAACATCTTCATAGTATATTTTATTTTTGAAAAATCCAAATATTACAAAAGTAATCGCTACAATAGTAAGTATCAATTCTAGGATATCTTTAGGTGTGTATTCCTTGCCTAAATACCAATGTAAAAAATTATTCACTATTTTTATTAATGTATTTTGTTTTTTTTGCATTATATTGCCCTCCAATCCACAAAAATTATTTTATCATAACAAAATAATTTAGTAATTAGCCTAATAGAAAATATATGATGATGCGGTTAACCAATAATTCATCGGGAAATATTAAAGGAGAGTATAAGGTTGCTATGATAAATGATGGTATGTGAATGTTCCACAATGATAAAAATAGTTTCTTGTTGAGAGCTGTATATGAGATTTAGTGGAAGATTACCTAGTAATTATATTTTGGTATAACGAATGATAAAGAGGTGATGAAATGAATTGGTATAAGCCCGAATATATGGGTACTATTGCAGATTGGGTAGGTATATTGGTAACTGCTCTAACCATATTTTTAACAGTTAAATACTATTTAAATGATAATAGAAGAGAATTTAGAATAGTAATATATCCACTATATACTAAGAAAGAGAAAGGAATAACTTTTGATTCCGCTCAACCTTTATTTTATGAATTTTACGCAGTGAATTTTTCGAAAAATCCTGATTCCGTATATTTTTATACTATCAGACCTAAGAGAAATATTTTGGATAAATTATTTTTTAAAATACCAAATGTGCAATTGAGTTTAAGTAACCCATTTGAAGAACGACTTCCTGAGTATCAAACACTTGGACCAAAAGAAAGAACCAAAATAGAGAAAGTTAAAGTAGAATTACTATATGATCATCTTTCTTATTTATTTAAGCGTACTAGTACTAAAAGAAGTAAATATTTAAGAAAAATGACTTTAGAATTTGTGTATCTAAATGTAGAAGGAAAAGAATTTAGTAGGCAGATAGTATTTCCAATAGAATTAATACAACAATACATGGAGAAACAAAAAAGAGCGGCTAGAGAATTACAAAAAATAAAGCCATTAAAAGAATTTCTAAGTGGTGAGAATGATAGTAAATGAGCTGATAAGAAAAACGAAATTAGATCAAAAAAATTTCCATGATAAACGCTAGTATTCGAATATCCCACAAAGATAAAAAAATCTCCTTAATTTTGAGGGTTAGAATATATAATTACGTAATACAACACAAATTTATTTAACATTTTTGTTACAAAATAAATGTTAAATAAATCACAAAACATCATTTTGATATCATAAACGTTTGATTTGAACCTGTGTTCCCGTTATGTTAAAGTAGTTTCGTAATCCTCAAAGATTATATTTGCCCATAGAAGCCTTAGGACGCTTGTTTTTAAGGCTTTCTTTTGATTTAATTAAAATGGGAAATTATAATGAAAAGAGGAGTAAACATGAATATCGAAATATCAAAAATTATAGTTCATAAACTTAATCTAGGTGGTGCTATACCAATATTTAGTGATAAATGCATTGATTTAAATTCGGTTGACAATATAGATGATGCATTAGAGTATTTTAAAACGCATATAATAAATTCAAGAAAACAAAGTTTTATGAAGCGTTGTCAATTTGAAGATCTACCAGATAATACAGTACTTAATGATGTAAAAGAATTAGTAAGAGTTATGGAACATACAGGTGAATTTGAAAATCTATTTATAGAAAAATCAAAAAAGATGACTAAAAAATTATTTTCAAATATGAAATCTACTAGTTCTAAAAGTGATGGTTCATTATTTGTCATTTATTACTCTATTGACGGAGATAATTATATAGGCATACTTAAACTTGATCCAAATACTGGTATAGAAATTAATGACGATTTAACCATTAAAGTTAGAAAATCAATGTTACCTTCTATCAATGAGAAGCTACATAAATTAGCATTTATACTGATTAAAAATGAATATGTTGAGAATGATTTACATCTATATGTTTTAGATAGACAAAAGGGAAACAATGAAACGGCTAAATACTTTATGGAACAGTTTTTGAATGCTAGAGAACTATCAAACAACTCCATATTAACAAAAGAAGTAGAAAAGGAAATAATTAATGGCTATCAAAAAGTGGTTCCTCGCAATAATTGGCCTAAATTTAGATATACTATTCAAAAAAAATTTTTATCTGGTAAAGAAATCAATTTAGAAGAAGACTTGCCTAATTGGGTTAGACCCTTTTTAGAAGAAAATGATAGAGATATGGATTTAACTTCCCAAACTCAAATGATTTCTGGAAATATACTTTCTAAATACCCTGATGCTACAATGAAATTTGTACCTAAAGTAGATTTTAAGAAACCAACTATTTATCAATCGAAGGATAAAGAAATTGAAATAAGAATATCTAAGGATATAGATAATCAACTTATTATGATAACTGAAGAAGACCCAGAAACGGGAGATTTTATATTAAGAGTTAAAAGAGCACTTGATATACGGAATACAAAATTATAAGGAGGGATATAGAGGATGAGTTATCTAAGTCTTATTAAATTTATTGAAGTTTACGAAGATAGAATTTATGCTGAAACTGAGAGCTATATAGAATTCCGATATAAATGTAAAGTAAGCGAACTAGATAACTCATTGTTTGCTAAGACAACTGATTTTCTCTTTGAAGATTTTGGTATTATTATGGATGATTGTGAAATACCGTATGAGGATTTAGATACTTTCAAAGCGTCTTATGATGATGAAGGGGAAGAAAATAAGTATTTATTAATTAATGATGAGGTTACTTGCAAAGGGAAAATTAATAAAAAATTACTAACGGATTATCTCCCTATGAAGAATTCTTTTATTTTTACTTCCATATTAAGTTTTAAAGAGAATATGAATTTTTTAAGTATCAATGACAGTACTAAAAAAACCTTTGTAGGAATAATAAATTGTTCTGGTGAAATTTTTAATTCTGGTTTTATAATTATTAAATCAGCTAAGTTATTATCCATGATTGATGGTGAGGAGATATTACCAGAAGACATAGGATTGTTTGAAGCCTCTAATTCATTATATTTAGGAAAAGAATTTAATAATTACTTAGAATTTCCAAACACGTGGTATCCCAAATATATTTCTGGCGAAAATAACGAATTTTTAGATTTTATCTATACAAAACAAGTTGAAAGTTTTTTTTATTTCATTTGCAATAAAAAAACATCAGAAAATACATTTTTGATTAGGGGATATAAAAGTATTTTTTTACAGATAAATGAGTTCTTTTTTGAGAGAGAATTTTGTGATAAAATATATTTTTTATTAAATTTTTATGTTTCTTCAAACAATCAACAAGATAAATTAATAATAATGCGTAATACTTTTTCTTTGTTTCTTGATGAAAACTCCAATTCTAAAAATTTGAACGATAAAATATATGAAATAATTAAATCTATTAATTACAATTTTGATTTATATATACAAGATAAAATAAAAATTTTTTTAGAACAAAAGAATAAATTACTGCAAGAATCTATTAATACAACAAAAAAAATAGAGGATTTGACTAATAATTTAGTTTCGCAAATCAGAACGTTATCTCTAAGCTTATTGGGAACAATATTTTTAAGCTTTTTTAAAGAAATTTTAAACCAAAAAACTATGAGCATAATAAATTTAGTTTTGTTAAGTTATATTTTCTATTTTACAATAAATTTAATTATTGTTATTAAACAGAATAGGCAAAAAAATAGTTTGTTAAAAACATTAAAAAAGTATACTGAAGAACTTGGGGTTATAAACCAGCATAAAGAAAATATGATATCTTATGAATATTTGAAAAAAAATTATCTGCAAGAAACCATAATTATCTATGATAGTTACAGACGATGGATGATACGCGGGTTAGTATTTGCGATTTTTCTCTTTTTTATCATGTATTTGTCTAATCGTATTGACTCTTTCCACTATCCAAAAGAAATTTTCAAATTTTTAATTGGATATTAAAAAAGGATTCTTTGTCAAATGATGTTGGTAAAGAGAAATCTTAGAATAATTAGGACGAATGTGGGACAAAAATCAGAAAAAAACTGATTTTTGTCCCATTCTTTTTTCATTTGGAATAATTTGGATGGATGCGGGATAAATCTAAAAATCATTTTTGCTGCAGACTCTCGAATAAACGAAAGTCCAAAAGTCAGGTTTTTAGGGAATTTTAAAAAAATGAGTAGTACAAAAAGTGTATTGTTCGTTTTTCTCTCCAATTTCTCAAACCTAAACGACTTTTGTCTCGACCTCGTTTATTTTGGTTAAAAGGTTTTGTAATAACAAATCATGCTTTGAGATTTGACATCATAAATGATTCAAAAGGTATCTGTAGGGCATTTCAATACTCTGGTAGGAGTATTGAAACAGTGGTACATTGATTTAAATCATTGAAGTTGAGGGTGGACATGGCAGTACTGTAAGTGGGGAATGGTATTTTTTCGATAATAATTAGACTTAAGGACGATGGCGATGTTTTTCTATTGTGGTATCGTGACAATAATAAATCATATAGGGGATGAACCAATGGTTAAACTAATTACGAAACAATTTGTGCGATATTGGAAGATATGGTTATCTGTACTACCTGTTTTTTTGGCATCTGGGCTAGTTTTTAGCACTTCATTTACTATATTAAATGAAATGCGAGGGGTAAATAGTGTCGATATTGATGATTATAGTGTTTTCATGCAAATGCCTATAATAACTGGAGCTGTTATGTTGCTCTTGTTAACGACCAATACAATGAAACAGTGCATAGATTTTTTTGATGATACAAATGATATACTGCTTCTTTTAGGTGGCTCGCCAGTACAGTTGAGTTTCTTAATGACAGGTCAAATGTTATTGGTTGGCATCATAGGTACTTTTATCGGTAGTCTCTTTTCTATACCAGCAGCACAAGCCTTTTTCAGTGTTTTACCTTCATATTCTGCTAGGCAAACTTTTTCTCATTTAACTCTTCATTTGTCGTGGAATGTCACTTTTATTACCCTCTTACTTCAAATTTCGATTATTACGATTACTTGTATGCGTTATTGTCTTAAAAACTTCAAAAAAAGAAAGGGGATTCTTTCCTCGTACGATGCCTCAATCAAAACGAGATTGAACGGTAAATTTTTTGGGATACTTGCGTTGATCATCAGTGTAGGTGGAACCGTTTATTTATATTTTAAAAATGTACCAGATCCAGCTGTAGTCAAAGAATATACACGAAGCATGAATAATTCGATGAATATATTACTTCTTTTGTGGCTTTCTTTACTTGTTGGGATGAATTTTTTAGTACGACCAATATTTCGAGCGATAGTAAATAGAATTGTTGATTTGCCTAAAATATCAAAGCATCCAATGGTTCGTATTGCATTTTACAACATGCAATACAACGTGGAGGGGTTGGTTAAGTTAATTCGTCCAGTTAGTATCATCACGCTATTGCTTGGAAATTTTATTGCACTATTTCTTAATACAAGATTATTGATTGATGGGGCTAACAGTGGCTCCTATATTTCCGATCTAATACTCAGTCTCGAATTTTTATTTGGTGCGCCAATAATTATAAGCTTAGCTAATATCTTTGCATCGACTTGTCTGTTTAGAATGAAAACAAGAGTTGAATCAAAGAACTATTTTCATACAGGTTGTACACCAAACTGGATCTTCAAAACAAGAATGATTGAAATCAGCACGATCTCGATCATCTCAATATTGACTACTTTAATTGGGATGGTATTATTTGCGATTCCATTACTGAGAGTTACCTATCTAGGAGGAGGCAATATTTTTAAGGCAAATTGGTCAGTGAATATCTTGTTGTCACTTGGTACTTTTCTTTTGTTCAGTTTGGGCTTTATTGTGATTTATTGGTTTGAGCGTCATTCGTTAAAAAAATATGTTGAGTAGAATTATAAATAAAAGAATCAGACCATTTATTAAATCAAATAATTAGAGAGCGGTAGCCTAAATTGAAAAAAGCAAGGAAGTAGGTGATTATAAATAGTTTATAGCAAAAAAGTTATGACCTGCGTTATTGTATATGAATTAGATTTATAAACTAGATTGATTTTTATGGAGGTTAATTTCGATGAGACAGATAGTTATTTCAATCACAGGATTAAAAAAAGAAATAGAGCTCTCTAAAGGAAATCTTTTACAGGTGCTTGCTGATATTTCTTTTGATGTAGAGCAACAAGAGTTTGTGTCAATTGTAGGGCCTTCTGGTTCAGGAAAAACAACATTGCTTTATTGTATTTCTAGCTTGTTACCTCCCACAAATGGAGAGGTGTTGATCGATGGTAAATCACCTTATGGATGGAGTGCAGCGAAATTGGCAAAGTTTCGCCGTAAAAAAATCGGCTTTATTTTTCAAGATTTCCAACTGATTCCTTCACTGTCCGCCTATGATAATATGGTTCTTCCAGGAACTTTAAATGGTCATAAAATAAAAAAAGAAAATGTGTATTCTTTGGCAAAACGATTGGAGTTAAAAGCTGATTTACACCAGCCGATTGATGCTCTTTCAGGGGGTGAGCAACAAAAGGTAGCAATTGGCCGCACACTATTAGCGGATCCAGATATCTTGTTTTTAGATGAACCTACTAGCGCATTAGATACTCACTCACGTGTACTTATTATGGAAATATTGAAGGAATTGGTGAGTAAAGGAAAAACGATTGTTATGGTTACTCATGATCTAGAGTTAGCTAGCCAATCTTCAAGAGCAATCGTTTTAAAGGATGGCCACATTCATGATAATATTAGTTCGCCTACATTGGAAACCCTAGTGTTTTAAAGATTATTTCTCTGTTTATTGTTTATGAATAGTCATAGTTCTTATTACTGATATCACTATAGAGAAGTTTATATCTAAAAAAGATAAAATTAGATGTTCAATGAAAACAGCCCTTCAAAAATATGAAGGGCAGTACATATTTTAGGTAGTTAAAATCAAAATGGGTTTCCATATGTGTCCATTAATTCCCACTTAAAACCTGTTTAAGTACAGATTCTATAAGTTCACTGTCTTCTGGATGTTCCATTTGTAGTTTTGTTGCCTCCGCAGTTGCAGCACTATTTGGTGTTTGAACAGATTGTTTTACTTGAGGATCTTCTATAGAACTAATGTACTTGCTCTGTTTATTCCATGCATCTTTTATAGCTTGATAATAGTCGCTTTCAAGGCTATTGGTGGTTTGACTATTAGACGATGCTAAGCGTCCAGATTCAGCACTATTAGTAGAATGGTTATTAGAGGATGTCACGCTTCCGGTTTCTGTGGTAGTAGTGTCCGTGCCTGTGGGAGTAGAGGAGGAAGACATAGTTATTGATTTATTAGAATCTGAAGAAGATAGAGCCGCAGATGAAGACGAGGTGCTAGAACTATGACTGCTATTGTTATTATTGCCACAACTTGCTAAAAAAATTATTGAGCCTCCGATTATACAGAATGAAACTATTTTTTTCATGGTGTTCTCCTCTCGGTTTTGGGTAGTTCAATTATACCATGTAGCCTATTGGAATGGATTTCTATTTTGACTTGAAGTTCTTTCGTCTCTTAATGTTATATCTTGAAATTTCTATCTTTGCAGATGAGTTATATGCTCCAATGTGGTGTGAATCTGTTTGAAAATGAAGCAT
Source organism: Enterococcus sp. BSD2780061688st2 D3 (assembly GCF_005844145.1). Taxonomy (NCBI): domain Bacteria; kingdom Bacillati; phylum Bacillota; class Bacilli; order Lactobacillales; family Enterococcaceae; genus Enterococcus; species Enterococcus sp. BSD2780061688st2 D3. The sequence continues at coordinate 55,963 of NZ_SPHN01000004.1, read as the reverse complement.
CTATTTTAAATACTCAATATGATTGTATGTGCTCGTTTCGAACATTATTGTTTTTTGTTTCATGGTTCTAATATTTTAGATTAACTATAAATTATGTAAGGAGAAATCAATATGGATGATAAATTTATCAATAAAAATGATTTAGATTCATTTCTTATAGGATATGTTCCTAAACGTTACTTGAATCAAAAAGAAGCGGTCAAGTATACAGGTACTTCAGCAGGAACGATCAATGAATGGGTAAAAGCAGGATTGAAAGTAATTATTTTTGGCGAAAATAGCCACCCAAAATATGACATCAAAGATATCGATGAATTTATTGCTAAGCATAAAGTATAAAGAAGTGGGGAAGGGGCTACAAAAGGATATTTATCATTGGAATGACATTAAAAAAACAGCAAGCTATATTATAGCTCACTGCTCGTGACAAATATGATTTGCCCCTGCCAAGGTAATTACATTATATCACATAGAGGAGCGATTTGATCTTAATATAATTACTTGAAGTATTATTTTTGTATTTGTAAAAAACGATTAAATGTGTACTTTGGCGGAGTTATCAAGAAAACCTAGGTAATCACTTAATAGAATCAGCAAAAATTCTTTTCAAAGTCCCTTGAAGATTGATAATGAAGCGGTTGAATCTAGCTTTTTAAAGAATAGAGAGTCACAAAACCAAACCCACAATTTGGATGGTAGATTGTTACACATCCGGCCGAGGACCTCCTGTTTACTCATTGTATCTTTAGGAAAAGAGACATTTGAATCCTTGATATCTAGTATTTGTTTGATGCTTTTGTCTATGCTTTCTATTTTCTTGATGTTGGACATCTATTTTTCCCTATAAATTGGTTTGGCGATTTAATTAGAGGATAACCAAGATGTCTTTTTGTTATAAAAAAATAATTGGCATTGCTACTCATAAGAGTAACAACACCAACTATTATAGAATCAATATAACACTATTAAACTATGGTCGAGCGTACTGATTTCCTCGAGTGGCACGACTATACCCAGCATTATCAGCATCTATTTGGCTCATATATTGATAATTATTTGGATTTGTAACACGAGAATAATATTTCCCACTATCTGAACGAGCGAAAACCATACCGTTTGTAGCAACAGACCATTGTCCATCGGCAGTGTATGAATTAGTTTGTTGTGTAGCTTGCTGCTCTTGAGCCTGACGTTGAGCTTCATCTGCTTGTCTCTGAGCTTCTGCTTGTTGCTTTTGTCGTTCTGCTTCAGCTGCCTCATTAGATTTTATGATTGAATCAACACTGGCTAAGCGATTCAATAATTCTTGGTTTTCCTCAGGTATAGATTGAATAGCTGACAATGCTGCATTGTAATTATCTCTAGTTGGCTCTGCTTCAGCTTGTGCTAGAATAGTTTTAGCTGTTGAGGTTTTTTGCCTAATTTCTTCTTGTTTTTTTTCCTCTTGATCTGCTTTGAGTTTAGCTTCTTTTTTTGTTTTTTCTTAGCTTCTTTAGCTTTTTGCTTCTCTTTTTGTTTTTTCTTAGTTTCGCTAGTTTTTTGTTTCTCTTTTTGCTTTTTCTTAGCTTTTTGTTCCTTCTTAGTTTTTTCTTTAGCCTTTTGTTCTCCAATTTTTTTCTTTTTAACTTCTTCTTTATCTTTTTTTACATCTTTTTCTCGGCTGTCGGAAGAGGCGGATATACTAGACGATGAATCATTAGTTTTTTTATTTACGTCTGCTTGAATAGGTGGAGCAAGAGTACCACCTACTATCATAATTATAAAAGCTGCTAAAATTCCAATACCAATCTTTTTCTTTAAACGTATTTTCTTAGAAAAAAAAGTATATGTTAAAGAAAATACTCCAAAAATAACCCCCAAAAATCCAACTAAAATTAAAAATGTACTCATTTACTCCTCCTTATTGAAAATATGATTTGATAAATAAAGTTGGTACTCTCACTTACGGCAGGCAGTGATAGTCGCCATTAATAAAAAGTATTCAATTTATATTGCGACTTTCCCCACAAAGTCAAAAAATTCAATACTTAATTATTCAAAAATCCAAAAAAACTATAAACATTTTTGAAAACCCATATAGATGAGTTTTCAAACTGATTTCTCGCGGATAATATCAGTGTTTCTTAGTATAGATAAAAAATCATTTAGTTCTTTAAATAATCTTTAGATAACACTTTTTGAAAAATGATATAGTTTATTTTGTGGACGCAAATAAGAGAGGTACTATTCAAAATACTTAATTAATTACCAACAAAATCGAATAGATACTTCTATATTTACCTTCAATTATTTTTTTATATCCTCAATAAATGAACACGATCCATGACTATGAACTATTTTTCACAAATGATAAAAAGCTAATATCATTCCTTAATTTATATCATGGAAGATTGAGGTAAAGATATTTTTTTACATATTAGCGCGTTTCAGGTATTAAAACTTACGCCATCTAAATTATAGCTAGAGTCCACTAATCAACCAGATATGACTAGAGTACTATTGCTAACACACTATAGATAATAGAGGTTATTTAATAAACAATAGCAGTACTTAAATGATTATACATTTTTTCTTGTAATAATTCTATCATCTTTTTAATACAAAGAGTATCTAAAAATAAAAATATCGGAGAGAGGAGAAAGTGGTTAGTGTTTCTAAATTGAATATACTGGATATTGAAATTGGAAAGAACTACTATAATTAGTGAGCTATTCTATAGTACTAAACTCTTAAATGGAAACGATTATTTCTTTATTGATATGGATAATAATTTATAGCTAAGTGTCAGACTTCAGTTATGATTATTATTGAGTATAGAAAACTAAAGTTCATAAAAAGTTTTCTCTATTTTAAGAACGAGACAATTTTTTTAATGGCTCATTGTTTATATTCGCTTTCGAATATTCACAATTTTTGAAATATTTCAAAAAATTAGACAAGGTCCCTTTATTTTTGAGCGTAACTACCATTCTATTTTGATTATAGTGAGGTTAGTACACAAAGGGAGCTGATCAAGCATGATGAGAATTAGAAATTATGCGCTGGCAACAAGAGATGTCAAAAAAAGTTTTAAAATGTGGAAGAAGAAGAAAAACTGGGTCTATGGAGCCATTTTATTTTTAGGTTCAGGAGCTGTAATGGCTGTAAATACCGGAAATGTCCAAGCAGATGAAGTGAATCAAGCAACTCCGATTGTAACTTCGGTTTCCACGGAGAAGACGGATTCTACCAATCAGGCGGCTAGTGATTCGAAACCTGTAACAGACAGTCAAAAAGCAACAGTTGGTGAAACGGCACAGTCAGCCGTCACTCCGGTAAACGTTGAGACAAGTAGCAATTCAAGTAATGATACGAATGTAAGCGCAAGTGCCGACAATACAAATCCAGCTGTTCCAGATGGTGCGACTGAAAATACTGGTGTGACTGCTAATAAAAATGCAGCTAATGCAAATGCTGATCCAAGCACGGATACGAATATAAGCGCTGGTGCTACTAGCAACGCTGCTGCAAACCCAACTGTCACTCCTGATACAGCTGAAAATACAGGTATTACTGCGAATGAAAATACAACTGCTAGTACAGGTGTAAATCCAAGCACAGATACTACTGTAAATGAAGGAACAAATGTAACCACTGATACGAATCCTGTGGCCCATACTGCTGTTGCGTCTGTTACGAACACAGCCGCGAATAGTGTTGCTACACCTGGTACAAATACGGCTGCCCCTCTCGCTGCAAACCTTGAAGCAGTACCAACTGTTGCAGCTAGCAGTCCTACTGACAATACCGGAGACTTGAATGCACAATTTTCCAATTGGACTGTAGCAGATGCTAATCCAGTTGCTACGGCTACATTTACGGTCAATGGTTCAGACTATGAAGTAACAATGAAAAAACCGGACAATCTCGGAACATTAGAAGCCAATACCATTGAAAAGACAGCTGAAGGGATTGCACATACTTATTCATATAGTAAGGGAAGTGGGGTTACTAGCGTCTATTATACTGTTTCTAATGGCACTATAGGCTGGTTCAATCAAATACCTGATAAAGCGTCTGATTCAAAGTATTATACCTCAATTGATAGCTCTGGAAATGGGATGTTTGCGCATGTCACTACCAGTGGTTCCTATCAAATCGCAGAAACGATACAAGTTACGAAAGATGGTAAAATTAACCATGACGTAACGATTAGAAACAAAAGTTCAGAGACGATTTCTAATTTGAGCGGTATGGGGGTCCGTTTAGATACTATGTTGGACGATAACGATAGGATACCAATCTATAGTGATGGCAATGGCGGATTCTACATTCAAAATGCTGGAATCACCTTGTACAGTTCGGCAGGTGATAATAGCAATGTATTGGCAGGTGAATATAATAAGACTGATCCATCTGAATATTTCCTATCGAGTGGTGCTGGTGGAACTGTTTTGTTACGGGACAGGGATACATCTATTCTGTATGAAACACCTGTCACTACACTTGCTCCAGACCAATCCGTTACCTTTGGTTTTACGGAACGGGTACTAGTAAATACAAAGGTTGTGGAACATTTTGTGGATGTCACAGGAAAAACGATTGCATCCGATATAGTAGTAGGGGGACAACCAGGGCAAGCATTTGATTCCGCAGCTCCTAAAATTCCGGGATATGCATATCAGTCAAGTACTGGTGATTTGATTACTACCTTTGGCTTAGAAGACAAAGAAATCACGAACATCTACAAAGCAATCGATTACACGTTGACAACATACTATATCGATGAAAATTATCATTCACTGCTTCCGACAGTGACTGATCCAGCAATCTATCATATTGGGGATCCCTACCAAACACAAGAAAAGACAATTGAGGGTTATGAATTGACAAAGATGCCAGACGAAGCTAGCGGTAACTTCGGGGCAGGAGATCAGGCGGTTTTTTATATATACAAAAAGTCAGACCAAAATGTCACTGTCAAGTATATCGATGATGCGACACAAACGACACTCAAAACAGATCAAATTACAGGGAAATCAGGAGATCCAACCAACTATTCAACGGCAACTGCGTTAGATGGATATCAATCGAATGGTTACAGCATTGTGTCAGATGGAGTACCAGCAAATCTAGCATATGACACGGATAAAACGGTCGATCAAGTGTATGATGTGCATCTTACACATGCCATCAAATCAAGTACCAAAAAAACAACGCGAACGATTCATTACGTTGTAACAGATGGTTCGACTCCAGCACCAGCGGATAAGGTCCAAGAAATCACTTGGGCAATCAATACCGATTTAGTGACGGGTAAAGAGGTCGCTACACCACAAGCCATCTATCAATCAGTCGATACGCCAAACCTAGGAACAACGAGTGATGCAGAGGGAAATCAACAGGCGTATGTACCTGACCAAGCAAAAGTAGCGGAACAAGCTATTGCGCCAACGACTGATTTGACTTCTTTGAAAGATAGCAATCTAACAGTCACTTATAATCCAGTAATGGTTGCTAAAGGAATCGAAGTGGATATTAGTGACCAAAATATAAATATTGATTATATCGATGATGCGACACAAACGACGCTTAAAACAGATCAACTTACAGGAAAAATGGGAGCGACAGCTGATTATTCAACTGCAGATACTGTCACTGAATTGCAATCCCAAGGCTACAAACTTGTTTCGGATGGAGTACCAGCAAGTTTGACGTATGATAACGATACAGCGGTGGATCAAGAGTATGCTGTCCATCTTACACATGCCATCAAGTCAAGTACCAAAAAAACAACGCGAACGATCCATTATGTTGTAACAGATGGTTCGACTCAAGCACCAGCGGATAAGATCCAAGAAATCACTTGGGCAATCAATACCGATTTAGTGACAGGAGAAGGTGTGGCTACACCGAAAGCCATCTACCAAGCAGTCGACTCGCCAAACCTAGGAACAACTAGCGATGCAGAAGGAAATCAACAGGCGTATGTACCAGACCAAGCAAAAGTAGCGGAACAGGCGATTGCGCCAACGACTGATTTGACTTCTTTGAAAGATAGCAATCTAACAGTCACTTACAATACAGCAATCGTTGGTAAAGGGATCGAAGTGGATGTTAGTGACCAAAATATAAAGATTAACTATATCGATGATGTGACTAAAGCAACAATTAAAGCAGATCAGATGACAGGAAAAATGGGAGGGACAGCTGATTATGCAACTGCAGATACTGTCACGGAGTTGCAATCCCAAGGATACAAACTTGTTTCGGATGGAGTGCCAGCAAGTTTGACGTATGATAGAGATACAGCAGTTGATCAAGTGTATGATGTGCATCTTACACATGCCATCAAGCCAAGTACCAAAAAAACAACGCGAACGATCCATTATGTTGTAACAGATGGTTCGACTCCAGCACCAGCGGATAAGGTCCAAGAAATCACTTGGGCAATCAATACCGATTTAGTGACGGGTAAAGAGGTCGCTACACC
>NZ_SPHN01000004.1:0-49394 GCF_005844145.1 Enterococcus sp. BSD2780061688st2 D3 | reverse complement strand
CAGCACCAGCGGATAAGGTCCAAGAAATCACTTGGGCAATCAATACCGATTTAGTGACGGGTAAAGAGGTCGCTACACCGCAAGCCATCTATCAATCAGTCGATACACCAAAACTAGGAACAACGAGTGACACAGAAGGAAATCAACGGTCCTATATACCAGATGAAACAAAGGTAGCGGAACAGGCTATTGCGCCAACGACTGATTTGACTTCATTGGTAAATAGTGATGTTACAGTCACGTATAATACAGCAATCGCTGGTAAAGGAATCCAAGTTTATACAAAAGCAGCAGTTCCACCTGCAGTCTTTGTTGAAGAGTCTCCAACCAATCAAGATGGATCAGTTGTATCACTTACAAAAACCAATGTGCCAACTAAACCAATCATTGACCAATCTAACAATCAGAAAAAGGATATAGCTAAACATCTTCAAGAAAAACAAGCTGTTGTTTCTCTTCTAGCTGTCTCGACACAAAAAGGATCGTCAAAAGGGAACAAGACCTTAGCGAATGAAACTGTAAAAACAAACAGTAACTTAACGAATACAACTTTAAAAGCGAACAGTACCTTAGTGAATATTCCTCTCAAGACGAATGAAGCTAGTCAGGAAAAAAGTTATCCTAAAACAGGTGAAACAAAATCAAATCTATCGTTGATTGGGATTCTTACTGTTGGTTTATCTAGCCTTATGTTTCTTAGCAAAAAAAGAAAATCGGAAGATTAACCACAAGGATTAGAAGCAATCAAGCGTCAATGAATGTATGAGGATATGATAAAAGTATATAGCCTCTCTAATAAGCCGGAAATCACGAGAATTGTGAATGGAATTCTTGGGATTTTCGGCTTATTTCCAAATTGATTGTTTCTGTTTCTAATCATTTATAAGGATTGAATGGAAGAAGTAGAAATTATTTTTTCTTTTGTACTCGTGCATGTTCATTTCGTTTGTTCTGTAAAAGTATAAACAAATGCTCAATAACTGTGGATTTTCTTGTGAGCAATAGAAAAGAATGATCACAAGAAGTGCGTAGTCCATCTAAAAATGAATAAGATCGAATGCCATTTTAGCAAAAATGAAGGTGTAGGTATGTATTTATGGAATCTAAATATAGAGAAATTTTTGGTTCAATTAAAGAATGACAAAGCAGTCAGAAATGTTTTTCCATGTAGCTTTCCGCAAACAGATAGACTAGTAGCACTTTACAAGCATTACGCTGAAGAAGCCCAAGCAATTGTTGATTGTGACCCAGTGGCTGATGATTTCCTACCTACTGTAAAGAAATTATTAGACTTAGATGCGCGCCTAAATTATCTTCTTGTTGAGATGTTAACTGCATCAGTTGACGACACATACTCGGAAGTAATGGAAGAGTTTGAGCGATATTATCAATCAGGCTACTTGGAATTGAATCTTTCACTACCTTTTACGAAATATTGTTTGATTTATTCACTTCAAATAATCTGATTCAACTGAAAAATTGAAAAAATATCCTTTTTGTATGGACGAATTGTGTAAAAATTGATAAATTCATAGTATAAGCAGAAATCTAAAACGGCAGAAGTAAGTTGGAAGTCTTTATCCTAACAAATGTCACATGATGACAGCTTTGGATAATTATGCATGTACATAAAAGTAGCTTTCTTCTATCAAATCGATCCTCTCGCTAAACGAAGCAAAGTGGAGGGATTGTCTGCGAGTATCAGCAAGAATCAGTGATTTGTCAAAAAACTCAATTGTACTCAAGATTGGAGTGTTTGGATGTTTGGGTTAGATAAAAAAACAATTTTGAAAAGGAACATCGTGGATATTTTAGATATGGAACTGCAACCAGTCTCTTCCAGAGAGCTTCGGCAAAAAATCGGGGAAGGTTCTTCAGCGTTGATCTTAGATACATGCAAAGAAATCCAAGAGACTTTTTCAAATGTTTATCCAGACGGGCGAGTAAAACTTTTGATAGAAAAAAATGGAATCACTTTACTACGAACAAACTCTAGCTTGCAGTATTTTTTTGAGGCGTTATTTTCTCAAGATTTGTCCTATCAAATTATCAAGACACTTATTGTTCATCGTATATTTCATACCGATGATTTCTGTTTCCAAAATGGGATAAGCTTGTCCACATTAAGAAGAAAGATACAAATGATCAACCAATCATTGTCGAATTATAGGATTCATATCACGGTGTCAAATAGGACAAGTTTTGTTGGTGCAGAGATTGATATAAGAAATATGACTAACCTGTTTTTATTAGGCATCCATAGGCAGTTTTCAAGGATTCCTTGGGTTGCAAACAAGTCTTTCACACTAGATCTGGCGGAAGATATCCTGGAAAGATTAGCTATCCCTCACTTTGATATCCAGGTGGAAGAACTTGCTATTTGGCTGTTTTGTATCAATCTCTCACGCTCACATAATCAAGAATTGCAATTGGATGAATACCAAGCATCGATTCTTGAAACAATGGAGTTCCCTGAACAGCCCGAGAGTCTTTTCAGTTGGTCACAATTGGATTGGCACTTTTTATACGTAGTCATCTGCACCTCCGATATGTATGAGGTTCCTATAACGATCCAGACATTTGAAAATACCCGATTGGAGGCATTCTACCATAAGATTTCGGACGGATGGCTTGAAACGTTTGAGGAATACTTTAAAATACTTGACGAAAGTGAACAGGAATGTGCTAAGCAAAAAATTTATCAGCAGTTCATGCAAGGGGTATTTGTTCCCCAAATAGATGATTTGTTCACGTTGACAAATAGCTTTAATATGAATACCTTCAAAAAGCTATTTCCCTGTTATGCTACTGTTTTTGCGGATTTTTGGGCATCATTTTTGGAAAAAACGAATTTAAATAAGGTCGGAAATAATTATTTTCGTCACAAAAGTTTATTGCTATGTTTATCGATCTGCTCAACAGAAGAGATCTTACCAGAATTGAAGTTATTCCTGTATTCAGACAGAGATCAACTATACAATCATTATTTAAAGAACCGCGTGAAATCGATATTGAGAAGTGATTATAAAATCGATTTTGTGGAAAATGCTACTGATGCGCGTTTTATTTTGTCCACTGTACCAATTGGACATGAAAAATTTGATCTTCAAAAGGTTTTGCTCATTAAATCCCCGATTAGAGATGCGGATATCAGGGAGATAAGAAAACTTATAAAAATGTAATTGGAAATCTCAGAGAGGGATGACCTATAATGATGTATTTATGGGACTTGGACATTAAAGAATATTTAGAAGAACTAAAGAAAAATGATAAAATCAAAGGAACATTTCCTTGTGAGATACTCCCACAAGTGGAAAATCAATTGATTGAATTGTATCAATCCTATGCCATGGAGGCTCAGGCAATAAATAAGAACAAAACATCTATCTATGGAATTGCCAATAAGACAAAGGAATTAGTAGATCTGGATGCACGTTTGTACTATCTTATAATCGAGATATTGGTTTCCGAGAAGGAGCGGACCTATGCAGGGGTGATTGAAGAATTTGAAAAATACTATAAAACCGAATACTTAGAAATCGATCCAGATATTCCCTTTACAAAACTACGTTTGATCCACTGAATAGATATTCAAGAGCAGACTAGATACATTTCTATGATTTATTTTTAAAATATCGACAAGTTTTTGATAGTTATAACTGCGTTTGTGCTAGGTCCTCATGATTTTTCAAGAATGGAGGGCAGTTATTGTAGTATTTACCTAACGAAAGGAATTTTAAGTATGCAGTCTAAATATGAGGAAAAACAGGCCTACGAAAATTTTATTAGAGAATTAGGGATTGTACCGAATCACAATTTTATCGCAGTATCAAAAGGGCTGAACCCAATCTTTTTTACATATGCGAAAGGTAGTGCTTTTTACGAATTTTTTATCTCAAGAAGATACTTGTTGCTCTTTAATCCATCTGAATTGATCCTAAAAAAAGAGGATCAACCAACGCCCCTCATCGTTACACATGAAGCTGTTTTGGATTTCAAAGCAAGAGAACTGCCCCTAACAAGTTATCATTGCATCAGTTTTAGGGTATTGAAGAAAAAATACTATTTCTACATTGATGCTGATGACGTCTTTTCCTTAGGTGATTTTTCCTATTCAAGCTACAACTACTATTCATTACTTGAAAAGAATTTTTATGGACTGCAAAAATAATAGTTATTTGAGACTGATTTAAAAATAAGTAGTGCTTATAATAAAACGGGAACTATATCATTATGCTAGAAAAAATGAATTTTGTTCTAAGATTTTTCTTTGCCTTGACTCTAAAACATGGATGTATCTAAGAAAAGAAACCATTTAATCAAATGGGTAGAAGAATTGTGTTATCACTAATTGACAGATAGACGAAAGGTTTTTAATTTTTGGAAAAGAGGATGTGGCAAGAGTCAAGTCACATCTTTTTTTATAACCGATATTTCCATGTAGGAAGATGCGTGGAAAGTAAGACGAGAGTCCACTAAAATCCAAGAAATAATTACAAAAAATATCTCTTTCTTGAAGCTGAACACTGTGAATCGGAAACTGTGTGAATTTTATTTGCATCATTTGTTTTTATATAGTAACATTTATTTTAAATGTGTTACTATATAAAAACAAAAGAGGTGGAATATGAAAACAAAAAATGGTGGCTACTTGACGTTGAAAATCCACTTATTGAACGCTCGCTTGTTTAATCGGTATTTATTAATGGATGGGCGAGCACTTTATAACGCGGAGCAAGGAAAGATTTTATCCGCTTTATGGGATAAGCATCCACAAACTGCGAGTGAATTGGCTCAAGTAACTGGTTTAGCGAACAGCAGCCTATCAATAATGTTGAAACGTTTGGAGGAAAAAAAGTTAATAAAGAGTTTTCTTTCAAAGGAGGATAAACGCAAGAAAGTGATTGAGCTTACTGCATTAGGCTTAGAGCAGGAAGCGATTGGAAATGAAATCAGCGATCGATTGAGTGAAGTTTTTTACCAAGATTTTTCGGATGAAGAGATCAGTGAAGTGGAACATCTTTTGGAACGTATCTTGAGAAACCTTGAAAACGAATCTGCGAAATTTCCTAGAAAATAAAAGAGGCGAATAACTATGAATGATTATCCAAAGGCGATAGAAGTAAGAGGCGGAAATGTCAATAATCTAAAAAATATTGATATCGATATCCCATTAAATCAATTTGTTGCAATCTCAGGCCCATCAGGCTCAGGCAAAAGTTCCTTAGCTATGCATATTTTATATGCGGAAGGCTCAAGACGGTATTTAGAAGCTTTATCTACCTATACTAGACGTCGTATCCATCAAACCAAACGTTCTAGTGTACAGGAAGTCAGACATATTCCGTCTGCTATTGCACTTAGTCAGCGTCCAAATACGCCATCTGAACGTTCTACGGTGGGTTCGATGAGTGAAGTTTTCAATATTGTCCGACTTATTTTTTCGAGGTTAGGGACAACATATTGCCCTAATGGACACAAAATTGAGCCTAGTTTGGAAATTGCTCAAGCGATGGATCTTTCCGGTGAACGAATGGGTGTGATTACTTGTCCAACATGTGCCATTCAGTTTATGGCGAAATCTGCGGAAGATTTTTCGTTCAACTCTACGGGAGCTTGTCCTACTTGTCATGGTACAGGGAAAGTACAGGAGTTAGATCATGATAAGATTATTGCGGATGAAAATCTGACACTAGCCGATGGCGCTATTGCTTCTTGGCGGTTACCTGGAAGGAACTTTATGCCTACGGTCGTAGCCAAATTAGGTGTCAGGACCGATATTCCTTACAAAGATTTGACTGAGAAGGAAAAAGAGGTTGTCTTACATGGTCAAAAACAAAAAGTAGCAGTCGATTTTCCAACTTCTACTGGGCGGGTGTTCAGCACTGAAAACACTTTATATGAAAATGCGTATGAGGCTGTGTTTGCGTCCCAAAAATCTGTCAAAAGTGATCGGGCATTAGCTAAGATCAATTCTTTTTTCCATTTTTCGACATGCCCGACTTGTCAAGGCACTCGTTTGAATCCTGAACTATTGAAGCAAACAACTGGTGGCTTAAATATTGCTCAAGTAGCTGAGCTGACTTTAGGTGAGTTACAAAATTGGGAGAAAAAGACAAAAGAAACGTTACCTAAAGAAATTCAAAATATGGCAACGATCTTATTTAAAAATCTAACAGATACGCTGAAGCCGTTACTTGATCTAGGATTAGACTATCTTACCTTATCACGCAACGGGAATACACTCTCTACGGGTGAGCTACAACGTATCCAATTAGCTAAAACATTACGAACAGAAACTACTGGCGTGCTTTACGTATTAGATGAACCTTCGATCGGGTTACATCCGGATAATATCAAGGGGTTGGTTGCCATTTTTCGACAATTGATTGCCCAAGGAAATTCATTAGTTGTGGTCGACCATGATGCAAGTATTATTAGTCAAGCGGACTGGATCATTGAGATAGGTCCTGGAGCAGGGGAAAACGGAGGACAAATTGTCGCACAAGGGACACCACGGGATATCGTCTCTGATCCTAATTCTCTGATTGGACCGTTTATTACTGGAAAAGCAGATATTTTGCACACGAAAGTAGAAACACAAATAACTAGTGAGACAACTCTGCAAGTGAATAAGTATTTCAATCTTAAGAATCTTTCAATCAAGATTCCAACGAATCAAATAACGGCTGTTACAGGATTTTCTGGAGCAGGAAAAACAAGTCTTATTCTGGATAGTCTAGTAGTGGCGATTTCTGCAAAGCAACACCAAGAAAAGCTCCCTTCTCATATCCGTAAATTAGATACACCGTTAAAAGAAGTAGTCAGTATCGATGCAAAACCTATTGGCAAAAATACACGCTCAACGATAGCTACGTATACGACGATCATGAATAATCTTCGTCAGCTATTTTCTGAATTACCAGTTTCCCGAGAAAAAGGCTATGGAATCGCTCATTTCTCTTATAACAATAAAGAAGGTGCATGTCCTACGTGTGGGGGACTTGGGAATATCGTGCTTGATATCCAATACTTGCCTGATATGGAAGAACCATGTCCTACTTGCAATGGCAAACGGTATAAAAAGGAGATACAGGAAGTGCAGTGGCAAGGCTACAGTATCGTTGATATTTTAGATTTATCAGTAGAGGAAGCACTTCAGGTATTTAAGAATGAACCGAAGATTTTAAAAGAATTGACGATCTTAGACGAAATAGGGTTACCGTATCTCCATCTTGGAGAAAGCACGCCTAGTCTTTCAGGAGGTGAAGCACAGCGATTGAAGCTGGCAAAACATCTCAATAAAAAACGTGCTGAAACGCTATTTGTCTTTGATGAACCTTCGATCGGACTCCATCCAAGTGATGTCCAAGTGTTTCTGGGCGTGATCAATAAGCTCAAAGCACAAGGTGCAACGATCATTATGATTAGCCATGATCTTGATCTGATCACGAACGCAGATTATTTGATTGATCTAGGACCAAAAGGTGGGGATCAAGGTGGCCAAATAATGGCACAGGGAAATCCATTCGAATTGGTTCGGTCAGCTAAAAAGAGTTTGACTTTGGATTATCTTAGAGAACATATTGAAACATATCGATTATAGATTCAAATAAGGACAGGATGAAGAGAAGAAAGTTTAGCACTGAGGAGGGAATTCAAATGCCACAAACATCACTTTTTGATCAGGAAAACGAGCGGACTGCGCCTTTAGCTAGCCGTGTTCGGCCAACGAGTTTAGATGACTTCGTGGGCCAAAGCCATCTGGTGGGTGAAGGAAAATTCCTTAGAGAGATGATCGATAACGACCAAGTGCCATCAATGATTTTTTGGGGACCACCAGGTGTGGGAAAAACCACCTTAGCAGAGATCATTGCTCAAAAAACACAGTCAACGTTTATTACATTTAGTGCAGTAATGAATGGGATCAAAGAGATTCGCAAAATCATGGATGAAGCAGAAGAAAACCGGCAACTAGGCGAACGGACCATTGTTTTCATCGATGAAATCCATCGCTTTAATAAAGCACAACAAGATGCTTTTTTGCCCTATGTTGAGAAGGGAAGTATCGTCTTGATCGGTGCAACAACAGAAAATCCTTCTTTTGAAGTCAATTCAGCGTTGCTTTCACGGCTACGTGTGTTTATCCTGAATCAGCTGACAGAAAAGGATATAGTGACACTTTTACGTCAAGTCATCACAGCACCACGCGCTTTTCCAGGTTTGACTATCCAGATAGAGGATGAGTTATTAAAGCAAATTGCGGTTTACTCAAATGGCGATGCTAGAACAGCACTGAATACGCTGGAAATGTTAGTCATCAACAGTGATATAACAGATAAAAAAACAACCATATCTGGAGGATTGCTCGATCAATTGCTTGATAAGAAAACAGCTTATTATGATAAAAATGGTGAGGAGCATTACAATATCATTTCAGCCCTGCATAAATCCATGCGTAATAGTGACGTTGACTCGGCGATTTATTGGCTTGGGAGAATGATTGATGGTGGCGAAGACCCGATCTATATTGCCAGACGGCTGATCCGTTTTGCAAGTGAAGATATCGGTCTAGCTGATAATAATGCACTTAATTTAGCTGTGAATGTATTTCAAGCCTGCCGTTATATCGGACTTCCCGAATGTGATGTGCATCTTACGCAATGTGTGATCTATTTGTCATTGGCACCAAAGTCGAATGCCACTTACAAAGCAAGGTTAGCAGTAAAAGAAGATATCAAACAAACGATAAGTGAGCCTGTTCCATTGCACCTTCGCAACGCAGCAACGAAATTAATGAAAGAAGTCGGATACGGTAAAGGGTACAAATTGGCACATCATTATGAGGAAAAACTCACCACTATGAGTACTCGTCCGGAAAGTATCGCTGATCATAAATATTACAAGCCGACAGAGCAAGGAAATGAAGCGAAAATAGCTAAAAGATTGGATTACATTGAGGAATGGAAGAAAAACCATGATAGTGAGCCTATCTAATGCGTGAGAGTTGTATCAACAAAGTTATGTTGGATAACTCTAATAGGAAAAGCCCCTTTTAACACAAGATGATGGTTATCTCGTGCTGGAAGGGATTTTCTTGATTGTTTTTTAAGTAAGGAACAATGAGGTTTTACTTTTAGAAGTTAGACTTGCCTGTTCTATGAGCAACTTATGAAAGGATCTTTCTTCATAAAGAGAAAACGCATTCTTTTAATTTGGAGAAACAGGGTATAATCGAAGAAAAAGTGATTTCTTTCGTAGAAAGGTGGATATGTAAAAATGCAAACGTTCTTAACGAAAACTTCTGTGAAAAAAGTAGTTTTACTTGATTATCTGTTGGAAAAAGATGACTGGTCAACAATCAAAGAATTACAAAAAAAACTCAAAGTTACAGACAAATCTATTTTACATTACATCGAAGAGTTGACAGAATTGTTCCAGAACTATGATGGGATACACTTGCTGAATGATGAAAACAAACGATTTCGAGTGAAAAAGGAAGAAGACTTTCCAATTTATACGATTTACTTATATTTTTATAAAGCTTCCTATAATTATCAATTGATTGATTTCATGTACCGCCAACCTGAAAAATCACTAAAGGATTTTGCGGAAGAGCAATTTACGAGTATCTCAACAGTATTTCGTTACGCTAAGTTGCTTACGCCTTATTTTCAGCGGTACCAGATTGGCTTTCAACCATATAAGTTGCACTTGAATGCTAAAGAACAAGAGATTCGTTGCTTTTACTATTATTTTTATTGGAACTCCACTCGTGAAAATAGGGATAGCTGGCCCTTTGACACGGAATTGAGTAGGATAGAGAAATATATAAAAGATTTTGAGAATGTTTACCATCTTTCATTGGAACCGCTACAACAAAGGATTTTTTCTTACTGGCTAGCGATAATTTTGGAAAGAAGCAATGTAGCGAGTGTCACAATCGATACTCACACGCAGGCAGTGATCGATCGTGATCCGCATTTTTTACAGTTGAAAAAATGGCAGAGAGAATCTGCTTTGAGGTTAGCAGTAAACGAAGTGTATTTTCTTTATCAGATCATCTATTCTTTTGGGATTATCGATGGGAATGCACGTTATGAAAACAGTTATGCCATAGCACATCAGGAGATGCTGACCTGTTCTTATCGAGCAGTAGAGAATTTGGCAGTGGCTTTAAAGCAGAATTTTCATTTTGAACTAGCAGTCACTGATCCAGAATTGCTGTTCAATTTTATTGCTTTTCATGAGCGCAGTCGGCTTTTCTATGGAAATACCGATCTCTTTTTTAATCGATCCTATCGAAAAGAAGTACAAGCAGAGAAACCGAAAAACTACAGCCTCGTTGAATCACTTCACGACACATTAAAACAGCAAGCGGACCCTGACCTAGCGAGTGTATTAGAAAATTGGGAACAATTATTTTTAAATTACTACTTTATATTAGATTATTATGATTTATTTTTAAGTAAATATCCGCCATTGAAAGTGTTGATCCAAGATGACTTGCATCATACACATCGTTTGTGGCTGATGAATAAAATCAATGCCTATTTCGGTCATTCTTACACGTTTGCTTTTTATGATTATAAAACAAAAGTGTCAGAAGTGGACCTGGTTGTGTCGAATTATTATTTCAACACAGGAGAAACGCCGTTAGTTTTAATGAAAAATATCCCGACAGAGCGCAATTGGCGCCAGTTTGGGGAGCTGGTTTATCATTTGACGAACCAAAAAGAGTTCGAGACAAAAGTCGTTTAGGTCTGAGAAATTGAAAAGAAGCTGGCACAGAAGTGTTTCTTGCTTCTGCTCTCGCTGTTTATTCGAGAGTCTGTAGCAAACCTGATTTTTAGATTTGTCTTACATTTTTTTTTGGAAGAAAAACGTTCAATTTTTTTCCGGATCTTGGAAAAATGACGAACTAGAAAAAAATATGTGTCCATGTAAGAATTGTCCTAGGTCAAATTAGACTGATTATTATCTAGGAGGAAGAATAAAATGAAAAAAATGATGGTTACGACCGCAGCACTTAGTTTATTGGCTATGAGTGCAACAAGTATGTCAGTATTTGCTGATGAACCTATGGAAGCAAAAAACAAAACAGATGTTACTTTGACAGCTGGATCAGGGAAAGATGTCGATCCAATAGTTCCAGATGACACACATGATGATCATCCAAACACGGACAATGTTGGAGCGTTGTCGATCCCATATGCATCGAATATCACATTTGGGCAACAAGAAATCAAGCAGGGAGATACGGATTACTTCGCATTGAACAAAAAACCTCATGTCCAAGTAAATGATACTCGTGGGGGCGCAAAAGGTTGGAAGCTAGGGGTATCGATCTCACCTTTTGTCGGTGAAAATGGTAAAGAGTTGACAGGTGCTAAAATGTCCCTTATGAAAGGTAAAATCGTAACAAAAAACAATCAATCAACACCCCCAGAATTAGCTGGCGATGTGTTTGAATTGAATGGGAAATACCAAGATGTGATGCAAGCGAAAGAAGGTCAAGGGGCTGGGGCATTCGCGGTAGTCTTTGAAGGGAAAGATGGGCAAAATGAGAACGTCAAGCTTCATGTACCACGAGCAGGAGTAGAAGCGCAAAGCTACACAGCAAACCTTACATGGGTGTTGACTGATGCCCCAGCATAAAGTATCAGGAGGATGGGGAAAAACATTTCCCCTCTTTTTTATTTGTTCGCTTTACTTTATGCTGTTTGCTTTGCCTGCTCAAGTTTTTGCTACAGCCGATAAACAGGCGAACAACATTTCCTTTGATGCCCAAGCCGTTTTACCAGAGAACCAGCAATCCGATGCAAGTTATTATGATTTGAAGGTCCAACCAGGCGTAACACAGGACTTGATCCTTAAATTACGTAATACAAGTACAGATCAAGTTAAGGTGATCGTCGAGGGGAATAATGCTGCAACGAATCAAAATGGGGCAATCGATTATTCCGATCCTGACGCCAAGTTGCTTGGTGGTCCAACCTTTAAAGAGCTGATTTCAGGACCACAAACGATTGTGCTAAAACCTGAAGAAGAGCGGGATGTCCATTTTCAATTAAAGATACCTGCGGAAGGTTTTGATGGAACAGTTCTAGGCGGTTTTTATTGCTATGAAGATGCAAAGGAACAAGAGAAAAGTAGTGAAGGATTTAGTTTGAAAAATAAATTTGCGTATACGATTGGGGTCAAGCTTAACTGTTCAGACAAAGAGATCCAGCCAGAAATCGCATTGAAAAAAGTGAAGCCAGGGCTAGATAACGGATACTTGACAGTATTTGCGGATTTGGAAAATCTACAGCCAGTTCTGATGAGTAAGGTAGACATGCATGCGACGGTTACTAAAAAGGGAGAAAAGGATGTATTGAAAGTACTGGATAAGAAAATCTCTTTTGCGCCACGAACCAAGTTTTGCATGCCTATCAGTTGGGACAATGAACCGCTAAAAAAAGGCAAATATGAATTAACGATACATGTAAAAAATGATGCCGGTAAGAAATGGCAGTTTCGAAAAGATTTCGAAATCAAAGGTACGGACGAGAAATTGAACAAGCAAGCCGTGGAAGTCAAAGAAGAACAAACACATAATGCACCGTTCGTTCTGATAAGTCTTGTATTTTTAGGGATCATTCTTGGCTTGATCGCGTATATTTACAAATTAAAACGGAATAAATGATAGAGCGGAGGAGGAAAATGAAAAAAGCGATTACTCTTTTTCTGTTGATGCTATTGTTTAGTATCTCCATACCAGTGTCAGCGGTTGAACAAGCAAACAATGAAGTAGGTATCACGTTTTATCAACCTACGAACAAAAATCAAACGATCCCAATGGAAAGAGTGACAATAGAAAATCCAAAAAAGAATGAGCGACAGGCGAGTAGGATCTCAGCAGATGTAGGTTCCAAAATATATCCCAAAACAAATGAAGCAAAACCTTTTTTATTTGCTGGAGTTGGAATGTTGGTATTACTCCTGATGGTCTTCCTTTCTTTTTTGAAAAATAAACATATACATGGTGAGATGCCAGATGGGAAACTGTAGCCATGATTTGGCAACTCAATAAAGGAGTTTTAACATGAAAAATTTTTCAGGAACAAAATATCTTTTATCGATCGTCTTAGTATTCGGTCTAACAAGTAGTTTCCTTTATAAAGCCGAAGTGGGATTCTCTGAAGAAAAAAAAGCTTCTTATGACCGTTCAACGATTGTCAGCCAGTCAACGACTGAGACAGATGAACCAAGTCAACAGACGAAAGAAGATACATCTATGGATAATACGCAGTCGGCTAGCACTTCTTTTTCAGGGGAAGAAAATACGGTTCAAAGTGCGGAAGAACTTCTACCAAGGACAGATACATCTTCGACTGAAAAACAAAAAGGTCAGGAAGATACACCAGAAACTAAACGTGCTAGTAGCCAAGAAGTAGCAAAGGTCAGCACCTATAATGCGTTCAAAGCGGCTTTGTTAGATTCAAATGTGCAAACCATTTCTTTAGAAAAAGACATCAAATTAGTAGAATCATTTAATTTTGTCGGGGGTAAAAAGATTTGCGGGAATGGTCAGACGATCGATGTGAATTTTCAAAGCATCGGAGTGGCTCAAAACAATGCAGTTTGTACGATTGAAGAGGTACATCTGATCAATCAACCGATATATCCACTTTTCTGGTCTGAATTTCCAGGAGTAACAGTCAATTATCGGAATGTGACTTCTTCTGGCTACCAATTCATCTATCTAGCTGCTGGCACGGCCAATCTGGAAGGAACCATTGAGGCAACTGCCCAGTTAGAAGAAGTCTTTCAAGGAAAAAAGCTTACCATAAAAGAGAACGCTGATGTGCACTTTAAAGATACCGCAAGCGCAATTGCAATCAATACTGGTGATGGTTTAACTGTTGAAGACAAAGCGAACTTGTCTGTTGATGCGAAAGGATTAGGGTTATTTATGTACAATCCTACCGGTAAAATCGATTTGCATGGAAAAGTGATCATTGATTCTGCTACAGATTCTGCAATTCGAGGCGGAGCAGCTAATGGTACGTTGGTGGTACAACCCAATGCTGAATTGGAGGCCCATTCAAAAATAACAGATGAAGAGGCGATCCTACTGTATAACGGCTCTGTCATCGTAAAAAGTAATGGTACTTTAGTTACAACATCGGAAGGACTGCAAGCTACGCTTCAAACAGGTAAACAATTAGAGATAGAAGAAGGAGCCAATTTTCTGGTTGCAAATAGAAAAGGAAGCGCTTTGGGGGCGTGGGAACTGCAAACTGCAGTAGCTCTTTCCTCTTCTCAAGGAGTAAGTACCTGGAAAGTTGGGCAGACCGAGGCAGAAGAACCAGATGCTGCGTATCAAGGACCACTTTCAGCAAGTTTTAAATTGGATACATTTACGACTGCTCAACATACTATGGAATTGACAACGAATGATCCTACATTCAAGGAACAATTTGATTCAGGGAAAGTTGGGAAAATCACTGGTGGTTGCTTCGCAAAAAATACTGAAATGACACCAACGACTATCGAAGCACTGACTACAGAGAGTACACAAGTGAGTGGAAATGCTGAGCCAGGCGCAACGATCGACATCAAAGTGGACGACAAGGTGATCGCTAACGGTACTGTTGATCCAAATGGAAAGTATCAACTACCGATCCCAAACCAAAAAGAGGGAACCATAGTGGTTGCGGTTGCGAAGCGAAAAAATTTGAGTGCCGAAGCTAGCACAGTCGTTCAATATGCTGGTCCACGTATTGAACTACCTGAGAATCTTACTTTCGATGTACAGGAAATTCCTGCTTCAGATAGACTTGTCAATTTGGCGAATGCGCAGGAAATCAATGTTTCCGACAATAGCCAAAAGCAAAAAATAAAATGGACATTGCTAGTGCGTGAAGAGCAGCCACTAAAAAACAAAACAAATGGAGAACTTGCCAATCGTCTAAGCATCTCTGCGCAAGATCACTTGATCCAGATCACTGCGGCGAATCAGCCAGTTTTGGAAGGAACAGGTTCCGCTCAGCTGAAACTCGCCGACTGTATGGGACTCACTTTACATCCTACCGATAAGACGGGTTCATATGAAGGTACATTGACTTGGACGTTTATGAATGGCCCGCAATAAAAGCATCTAGTATAGAACTTGAAGTAGAGAAAAGACTTGTCTGCTATTGAGTAATCAAAAGTAGCGATTTGCTCATTGCGTTTACAGGAGGCAACCGGGGTAGTCAAGGTATGAAACGAATGTTTTTAATAAGATATTTGTTTTAATTTAGTCTGTTACAGAAATTACATGGGGAAAGTCAGTCACCGTAAAATTTCGGGGTGTCCTAGTCCGTTAGCATCTTCTTTTTACGTACTTTTTAATGGTAATGGATCACCAAGAAGGAAAAATATAAGGAAAAGGCGAAATTAAAATCGCTGATCGATAAAAAAATAATCTTTGATGATACTCATAGAGTAGAGGTCGGGACAGAAGTATTTTACTCCGAGAAAGTAGAAGGGATCTACAAAAATCGTTTTTCAAACTTTTGTGAATCTCGACTTATTTTTCATAGGAGTTGCTTTTGCTCTCGACTTTTATTCGTATTTCGAGAGTTCGGGATAGAAGTCGTTTAGGTTTTAGAAATTGGAGAGAAAAACGAACAATACGCTTTTTGTATTGCTCGTTTTTCTTTTTTTGAAATTTCCGAAAAACCTGATTTTTGGACACCGTTTATTCGAGAGTCTGTAAAAAAAACTGATATTTAGATTTGTCCCACATTATTCTTCTCTGATTCATTCTTAGAAGTGGTACGATCTGTCGAAAACTTCTCCTATTGTGGCGATGTTTCCTGAAGAAAGCTACTAACGAGTGGGTTTCAAAAAACTGGTACAGTTTTTGCTTGTTTAATGAATGAAACGTATTTTGGGAGGAAAAACAGCTATGAAGGAAATCGCTAAGTACCAATTTGCTGAAACAACGATCATCTATTATAAAAATTCTGTTGGGGGTTGTGAGTGGATAATTGTTCCAACAGCAAAATTAGAAGCTGTTCAGTTGCCAAATCGTCTAAAAGAAGATTCGATTATCCAAGTCAAACTACGTTAGGATGATTATCCAAAAGGGTTTGTCACTGGAAGTACGATGCGCAATAGCGAAACTGTTAAAGGCTTGGTTTATGAGACACAAAAAGTTTATGAGTTTGAAGAGAATCGAGTGGAGATCATCACTCGATTGAGAGATGCCCATCATAACTGTTATGAACATATCTTGAGTGGTGATAAAGAAAAAAATGTTTTTGAGACTTCTGTGAGATTTATCAATGAGTCAGGTAGAAATCAAACATTGGAAATGGTCAGTAGTTTCTCATTGTCTAATTTGTCTCCTTTCAACACTCGGAATAAAGCAGGCAATCTTTTGATGACACGTTATCGGAGCAAATGGAGTTTTGAAGGACGCAAAGAAAAGAATCCTATCGAAGAATACCAGTTGGAGCCGTCATGGAAACCATCAGGAGTAGGATTAGAAAAATTTGGTCAGATCGGTTCCATGCCTGTCAGAAATTATTTTCCAACTGCCGCTATTACCGATGTCAAAGAGAATGTCACTTGGGGAATCCGATTGGCTCATCCGGGATCATGGCAAGGAGAATTTTATCGGCTAGATGAAGATCTATGTTTCTCAGGAGGATTAGCAGATCATGATTATGGGGATTGGACAAAAACGGTGGCGCCAGGTGAATCTTATCGCACACCCTCGGCTTTTCTAACTGTTTGTATCGGTTCTGAAGAAAAATGTGGCAATCAATTCAATAAGTATTTTTCCGATTTAGTTTCAAACAATCAGCATGAAACGGAAGAGTCATTGGCGGTCATGTTCAATGAGTTTTGTACGACTTGGGGAAAACCGTCTGAAAAATCTGTCACAGAGGCTATTCCTATTCTCAAACAACATGATCTAGATTACTACATTATTGATTGTGGCTGGTACGCCGATGCAATCAAAGGTTGGGAAAAGAATATGGGGGACTGGCTTCCAAATCCGCAGCAATTCCCAAATGGAGTGAAGCCTGTGATCGATAAGATTCGTGATGCGGGGATGGTCCCTGGTATTTGGTTTGAAATCGAGACAGTCGGGCGAGATGCTACTGCATTTAGCTTAGTGGATCATCTATTAAAAAAAGAAGGAGTTGTCATCACTACAGGCGATCGCCGTTTTTGGAATATGAATGATCCTTGGGTGATCAACTATTTATCGGAACGAGTCATCGATTTTTTGAAAGAAAGTGAAGTTGGCTATCTGAAAATCGATTACAATGATAATTTTGGTATTGGTTTTGATGGGGAAGAATCGTTGGGTGAAGAAAACCGAAAACAATTAGAAGGGACACAGCGATTTATAGACAAGATCCAGAGAGAATTACCAGATTTGATTATTGAAAACTGTTCATCTGGCGGCCATCGTTTAGAACCTTCGATGATGAGGCGAACAGATCTTTCTTCCTTTTCTGACGCCCATGAGGCAGTGTGTTTGCCGATCATTGGTGCAAACATGCACGAATTGATCCCACCCCGTCAAAATTTGATGTGGGCTGTTCTGCGAAAGGAAGATCCAATTGAGCGGATCTACTACTCGATGACCGCTAACTTTTTAGGTCGGATATGTCTCTCAGGAGATATTACCGAGCTATCAGATTTTCAGTGGAGAGCAGTGGATGAGGGAATCGGATTTTATCGAAAAGTAAAAGATATCATAAAATCAGGGAATAGTCGTCGATTCGGTAAGTCAGTATTATCTTATCGTGATCCTAAAGGTGAACAAGCAGTTTTGCGGTATTCTGATGATGGTACCGAGGCATTATTAGTAGTTCACGGGTTCGAAATGTCGAGAGAAATCAGCATTGAAACAGAAGCAAGATATGAGATCATCGATAGGTATGGAGCAACAGTAGCTTTGGATCAGTCAGAGAAAGGATTTCGATGTTGCTTTACAGAGGATTTTCAAGGTGCTGCATTTTATTTAAAAAAGGTGGGAGAGTAAAAAATGATCCATTTTCAAAAAGAAACACAACAATTTGATTTGATCTCGGAAAATTCTCAATTGTCTTTGGGTGTCTTACCAAGCGGTCATTTGGCAACTTACTATTACGGTGAGAAAGTGGGAACGGTAGATTTAAGTTATGTAGTAAAAGAGATCAAACGTGCAAGTTATATGGCTGATACGGATTGTATAAAAGATTTTAAACTGGAGCAGATTCCTCTTGCCTATCCTGCATATGGGAATCCAGATATGCGGACACCAGCAGTCCAACTGATTTTAGCGGATGGAACTAGAATCACTAATCTACGCTACTTAGATCATCGAATCAGTGAGAAACAGCCGATTCCTGGACTGCCTTCCTGTCAGCATGAAACTGCTGAGATGTTGACGATACGACTGGTGGACCAAGAAAATAACCTTAGAGTTTCTTTATTGATCAGTGTCTTTCCGCAACATGATGTTTTCACACAAAACATCCAAATCGAAAATCTAGGTAGTACACCAATTACTATTGATCGTTGTATGAGCGGAAGTTTAGATTTTCTTTCAGACAAGTATGATTTATTGACTTTAGGTGGTGCATGGGGACGAGAAGCCCATCAAAATAGACGAAGGTTGGTTCAAGGATTTCAAGGGGTAGATAGTAAACGTGGAGCTAGTGGGCATGGTCAAAATCCTTTTATCGCGTTATTAGATCAAGAAGTCGATGAAAACCATGGCTCAATATATAGTATGAATCTAGTGTACAGTGGCAATTTCTTGGCATTAGCAGATGTCGACATGCATCAAAATACTCGTTTACAAATTGGGATAAATCCTTTTGAGTTCTCTTGGAAGCTAGATGCTAAAGAAATCTTTCATACGCCAGAAGTTGTGATGGTCGAAGCGCAACAAGGATTGAATCAGTTATCCGCTCGTTATCATAAATTTTACACAGAGTGTTTGATTCCCAAAAAATTTGCAAAAAAGACACGTCCGATATTGATGAATAATTGGGAAGCTACGTATTTCGACTTTGATAAAGAAACGATTTTAGCCTTAGCGGCAGAAGGAAAAAAGCTTGGAATGGAGCTGTTTGTGTTAGACGACGGTTGGTTTGGTCAACGAAATGACGACACTTCTTCATTAGGTGATTGGCAACCAAATGTAGAAAAGTTAGGAGGAACGTTGGAACAATTGATTGCAGCAATCAATCAAATAGGGATGGCATTCGGTTTATGGGTCGAGCCAGAAATGGTTTCACCCAATAGTCGGCTATATCAAAAACATCCTGATTGGATCATTCGAGTGACAAATCAAGAACCGCAACAAGTGCGCCACCAATATGTGCTGGATCTATCCCGTAAAGAAGTCCAAGATTATCTAATTACTACATTGACCAATCTTTTGACGGAAAACAATATTTCTTATATCAAGTGGGATATGAATCGAAATATCACTGACTCTGGAAGCTCTTCTTTGGAAAGGGAACAACAAAAAGAGTTAGCCCATCGCTATATTTTAGGACTGTATCGCGTACTTGACGAGATCACTAAACGCTTTCCTGATGTTCTATTGGAAAGTTGCGCTGGTGGCGGGGGACGTTTTGATCCGGGGATGTTAGCCTATAGCCCGCAAATATGGACTTCCGATGATACGGATGCTATCGAACGCTTAGAGATTCAAAAAGGTACCGTACTGATTTATCCTCAAGCATCTATGAGTTGTCATGTATCGGCAGTTCCCAATCATCAAGTAGGTCGGATCACGACTTTGAAAACTCGCGGGATTGTGGCACAACAAGGAAATTTTGGCTATGAGCTCAATTTGTTAGAACTATCAGAAAAAGAAAAAGCAGACATTCAGCAGCAGATCACAGAATACAAGACCATTCGAGAAACGATGCAACTTGGAGAGTTTCGACAACTGCAAGTCTATGATAACAGGAATGAATATGCTTGGTTACAGCAAAAAAATGATCAGGTGATCGTTAGTCATGTGTTTGTCCAAGCACATGGAAATACAGTTCCTAAAAGGCTAAAACTCAGTGGGGTGCAACCAGATCGATACTATTTGTCTGCTGACGATGGAAAAATGATTTCAGGTAAAGAATTAATGCACATTGGACTAAGCCTACCTGTTCCGACGCACGATTATTTTGCCACTCGTTGGTGTTTCACACAAGTTCCAGATAGATAAGATGGAAGCTTGAACAAAAGTGCTTCACTCCGAAAAATAAGAAACGCTTCACGGCAATTGCTTTTCAAATCATGGTGGATCTCCGCTTTTTTCGCAAGAGTAGTTCTGCTTTCGCTTATTCATGTTTAGAATATGGATAAAAAGCCCCTTATCTGATGTGTCCGATGAATCCCGACACATTCTGAAAGTAGCGGAGAGTTCTTGGTAGAATAAAGATTTGTTTTTTTGGCATAATTATTGCTTATTTAAAAATGACAATGGAAAGGAAGATGATTATGGCAAAAAAATATTATTTGATTTCGCATGGCGAATACGCAAAAGGGCTAAAAAGTGCTCTTGAGATGATAGCAGGACCACAAGAAAGTGTCCAATCTTTTTGTTTGATGTCAGGATGTAATCCGAATGATCTGATTAGCGAGTTAATGAATACTTTTGATGAAAAGGATGAAGTTGTGATTTTGGGAGACATGGCTGGTGGTAGTATGTGCAATGCCGCAATGCGCCTAAGTCTATTGCCTAATGTGGTATTAGTTTCAGGAATCAATTTACCATTGGCTATGGAAATTGTCTTAACTAAAGCGACAAAAAAAGGAGTGATTGATTCGATCATTCTCAATGTTCGTCAAAGTATAAAAATATTATCTTTGGAGATAGGGAATAACGATAGCCCGGAAGATGATCTGTTTGTGTGAAAAAACTTGAAATAATGGGCTACAGCTAACTGCTGATTTCTAAAGGTATTCATCACACTTATTCATAAAAGTGACAAGAGGTGAAACTATGACAGTACAATCAGATATTTTAGATTTGATCAAAGAACGATTTGTTAACGAAGCAGTAACTGCATCAATGATTGCTGAACTGAAAGGTCTAAGCCGCAATACAGTTAGCCACCATTTGAATCGTTTAGTTGACGAAAACTTTCTGATCAAAATGAAAGAAAAACCAACAAGATTTCGATTGAACGATCCAAAAAAACGACAAGATGCTTTTAACATTATCGGCTATGAAGGCTCTATGCGGGAAATCATCAAGCAATGTAAGGCAGCAGTTACTTACCCTAAAGGACTTCCCATTATTTTAAATGGTCCTAGCGGTACTGGAAAAAGCTTCATTGCGAAAGTGATTCATGCGTATGCAAAAGAAACGGGTCATATTGCAGCGAATGCCCCTTTTTGTGTATTAAACTGCGCAGATTATGCGAATAATCCTGAACTACTTTCGTCTGTTTTGTTCGGTCATATCAAAGGCGCATTTACTGGAGCAGAAAAAGAGAAACGAGGGTTGCTTGACGAGGCGGATGGTGGGTATCTATTTCTCGATGAAGTGCATAATCTATCAGCAGAAAATCAAGAAAAATTATTTATTTTAATTGATTCTGGACGTTTTCGCCGTTTGGGAGATAATGAAAGTTGGATCAAGACAAACGTTCGACTGGTCATGGCTACTACGGAAGATCCGCGCTCATCGATGTTGACGACTTTTCGCCGACGCATTCCCTATGAAGTAGTTCTGCCTAAGTATTTAGATCGTCCTTATAATGAGCGATTAGATTTAGTAAAAAACTTCTTTATGTCAGAGTGTAAGGCAATACAACGAAAAATCATGGTAGATAATGTTTTATTAGAACACTTAGCGCGTACAGACTATGATGGAAATGTCGGTGAATTAAAAAATAAGATAAAGGTTCTAGTTGCTAACGAGTTACCAAATTGTCAAGTGGGAGATATAAAGATTCCTATTGATATGGGCAGTCATTTTAGTATTTTTGATCCTGAATCACAAACTAGTGTGGGGAAATATTTGTCAACGAAAAATGATGATCTACACGATAGATTAGCAAAAATCAAGACGTTTTCACAGTTGGTGAAACATTCAGATGAAATCGGTTATTTAGCTGAAGAGATCTGTAACAAAAACAAAGAAACCGAGGAACGTATTGATTTTTTATCCTCAAGTTATGGTGGATTTTGTTCAATGACAAGAGAATACTTCAGAATGTTTGGCTACCTTCCAGAAAATCAGATGATACAACAATTAAAAAAAATCATGATGTTTTTTATAGATTTTGGCTATGAAATGAAGCAGCTACCGTTAACGACAACAACTGAAAAGGTAGAGTATCGGAAATATAGTCAGATGGCTCGAGGATTTGTACAAAAACTTTTTTATCAGCACCCACTTATGGAGCAGTTTAGTACATTGACTGCTGCCTATCTCTCTACCCATTTCCCTATTGAAACTAAAATCAATGCGGTAGTCATCATGCATGGTAAGAATAATGCAGCCACTGTAGCAGCTACCGCTAATGAAATGATCGGTAATTTTGTCTTTGACTATTTTGATATGCCTCTTACAGTAAATACAGGTGAAATCATCAAAAAAATCGTAAATTATTCGCGCCAAATTGACACGAATCTAGGTTTAGTGATTTTAGTTGATATGGGTTCGTTGGAAAAAATTTATCGAGATATATCAGGTAACGTTATTGGTGATCTGATCGTAATGAATAATACGTCTACAGCACTAGCAACCGAAGTCGGTATGAAGTTACTGCAGAATACGTCAATCAAGGAACTAGAGAAAATGGATATGGCATCTTTTGCTGTAAATAAAAAGTATTTTGAAGGCGTTTCACAAAAACCGAATATTTTAGTAGCATGTATGTCTGGTGAAGGAATCGCTGTAAAAATCAGAGATATTTTAGTCCAATATATTTCTGAAAAAGTTGATGTAATTACGATTGACTATAACCTACTAAAAGAAAAAGTAAAAAAAACAGATGAAGTTTTCTTTAAAAATACTATATCCATCTTAACGACGCCGAAAATGGATAGTGAGGATCTACCGGTTATTTCAATCGAAGAAATCATTGGGAATCAAAGTGCTTTGGATGGACTGAGCACCTATATCCCTGCTGAAAATACAAAAAATATAATGACTGATATTTTAAAGTTTTTTACTATTGAAGGAGCTGCTTCACGTTTATCTTTTTTGAATCCAGAAAGAGTGATCAATGAAGTCGGGGAGGTCATTGATTCTTATGAAGAATACTATAAGTTAGAATTTCCAAATTTTGTACGAATCAATCTTTTTTTGCATCTTTCATCGATGATTGAAAGAATACTGAAATATGGTGAATCTCAAGAGGAATCAGGGTTTACTCCCCCAAAAACAGTAGAATTTCAAAGCTTTTGTGATTTTTCAGATTTGGTTTTTCAGTCTATCAAAGAAAAATATAATATCCTTATCCCTGTAACCGAATATGGACTAGTTTATCAATTGGTTCAACAATCAATGAAAGAATAGAAGTGTCCGATTGAAATTGGACACTTTTTTTGTCCAAAAATACTTATGTACCAAGGATTTTAATTTCTGAAGATTGGCATGGTTATTGCTAGTAATAAAGTGAAACAAATAATTTGAAGGAGTGTATAAAATGATAAAAATGGTTCGTATTGATGAACGATTGATTCATGGTCAAGTGGCGATGATCTGGACGAAACAATTAGGAGTCGATCGCATTATCGTAGTGAACGACAAGGCAGCAAATGATCCGATCATGACGTCAACTTTAAAAATGGCAGCACCTGACACAGCAAAAGCAATTATTTTGGATCAAGAAAAGGCTAAAACATTGTTAAATGATCCGCGTGCTGCAGCATTGAAAATTTTAGTAGTAGTTAATTCACCAAAAGATGCGTTGTTTTTAGTTGAAAATGTGAAGGGAATCCCCAAAGTGAACATCGGGAATTATGGAAAAGCAGATACCTCTGGAGGACCCAAAGAGAAATTAAATGATAACGTTTTCTTGAGCGAAGAAAATCGCTCCGATTTAAAGAAAATCATTGCTTTAGGAATTACGACAAAATACCAATTAGTTCCTGATCAACCTGTTATAGATATAAAAACGATTTTATAAAAGGGGGAGATAAGATGTTTAATGCACTTATGGTAGCGTTAGTTATGTATTTATCTAAGTTTCTTGATTGGGGCTATTTGAACATCCAAGTTCGGCCCATTATCCTAGGACCGTTAGTAGGATTGGTGTTGGGCGATTTAACTCAAGGAATTATTATTGGAGCGGCTATTGAAGCAGTATTCATGGGCACATTCTCAGTAGGTGGTTCCGTACCGTCCGATGTTGCTGCTGGAGCAGTAATGGGTACTGCATTTGGGATCTTAACAGGTAAAGGCGTGGCAACAGGGGTGGCGCTGGCCATACCTGTCGGTTTATTAACTACTTTACTTTTCAATTTAGTCGTATTATTTTTTAACTTTTTAGTTGATTATGAAGATCGAGCAATTGCAAATAAGCAAGACTATAAGTTTAATGGCGCACATTATTTCGCTATGTTCTTTTATCCAATCCCATTTGCAATCATGGCATTTTTTGCGATTTATGCAGGAGTCGCTCCCATTGAAGAATTTATGAACAATATGCCTGTACAGATCAATCAAATGCTGAATGTAATGGCTCAAATGTTACCGGCTTTAGGGATGGCGATCTTGACAAAATCTATGTGGGATAAAGAAATCATGCCGTTTTTCTTCATAGGGTTTGCATTAGCTGCTTATCTCGGATTAGATACTATGGCTATTGCAATTTTAGGCGCATCAGCAGCTATCTACTTCATTTTCACTGATTTCAAACGAAAGAAAGAGATGGCAGCGATGAAACGAACGAATACTGTTACACCTGTGACTTCTGACCCTAATATGACCAATGAAATGGAGGATTTCCTATCATGAGTAGACTTACTTTAACAAAAGAAGAGCGTAAAGATGTTAACCAAATATTCTGGCGACAACTAGCAGTTATGTGCGAATTGACATATGTTCGTCTACAAGGACCAGGCTTTGGATGGTCCTTGATGCCACTTTTGAAAAAAATATACAAAGATGATGAGGATGCCTATTATGAAGCGCTAGAGCGTAATGTACAATATTTTAATACAAACCCTGCTTTTGTTCCGTTCATCCAAGGAATTGTCTACAATATGGAAAAAGAAAATGCCAAACAACCTATGGATAACATCAATGAATCAGTAAACGGAATCAAAGTTGGCTTAATGGGTCCCTTGGCTGGACTTGGGGATTCATTTTTCACTGGAACAGTTCGAGTGATTGCTGCAGGGGTAGGTATGGGGTTAGCTCAACAAGGCAACATCTTAGGCCCGCTATTGTTCCTATTGATTTATCATATCCCATATTACTTTGTTCGCTATATGGGTGGTGTGATCGGATATAAACTTGGGGCAAACTATATTAGTGAAGCGCAAGAAAGTGGATTACTGAGTTCGATAACTAAAGGATGTAGCATGTTGGGTCTAATGATGATTGGTGCAATGACTTATTTGAATGTTCCGTTCAAAGTAGATGTAGTCGCTAAAATGGCGAAGCAGAAGTTTGTATTGCAAGATGTGTTGGATCAAATACTACCGGGGTTGTTACCATTAGGGTTAGTCTGGATCTGCATTTATCTACTGAAAAATAAAAAAGTGTCTGTTACAAAATTATTGATTGGGATCATTCTCGTGTCTTTTGTACTTGGTGGATTGGGAATAGCTGGTAAATAGAAATAGTTGTGATCCGATAGTAGCAAAAAATAGGTATAAACTAAGTTGAGTCAAGTCGCTTACTCAGAATGCCTTATAGATTTTTGGGGAGGAATTTAATCATGGTGATTACAGGTACTTATGCATCAGTAGTTTTGAGAAGACCTAATCATTATACAGCTGTTTTACCGAACAAACTAAATGCTGCAACTAAAGCAATATTTTTACTTCATGGTTTTGGTTTTGATGAACAATCTTGGTTGCACAATACTCCTTTAGTTCAGTATTCTGAAAAATATAATGTCGCATTCTTTTCACCTGATGCAGGAATTAGTTTTTATACAGACCATATAGATGGCCAAAATTATGGAGAAGCGATTGGAAAAGAGTTTTATGAAGAAATGCAGAGAGTGTTCAATTTAGATATGACTCGTGAAAACACAGCTATCGCTGGCTTTTCCATGGGAGGATACGGTTCAGTTTTACTAGGATTACGGTTTAGCCAATTTTATGGCTGGATCGGTGGATTCTCTCCAGCTTTTGTCTTTTATAAAAAAGAACGCAACGAAGCTCACTTCAACCACGTTTTTTCTAAGGGTGATTATGGAAGTGAAAACGATGTTTTGGTTCGATATCAGGAACTACTAGAAAGCGACAGCCCAATTCCTTCAATCATCTTTACTTGTGGAGTAGAAGATCCGTTATGTCAACAGACTGAAAACATTATTCAACAATTAAAAGAAATTGATCCAAAAGCAAGAATAGAATTTAAGACACAGTCAGGATTCCATGATTTTAGTTTATGGAAAAATGATTTGTCGATGTTTCTTGAAAAGTTTGCTAAGTAAGAGGATTACCCATTATTTCTGATATGTCCGATGAATCCCGACACATTCTGAAAGTAGCGGAGAGTTCTTGGTAGAGATCTGGTTGTAAGCAATAGAGCAAACTGGCTTAACTAATTTAGTGGTTTCTATAAAAAAAGCATATACAGAGTACTCTAAGAAAAGAGGCTGCTGTATATGCTTTTTTATTTAAAAAGAAATGGTGTCCATACGGATAGTTCTTTATTCAAATAAAAACGAAGAGGAAACAAAGCGGATTTTCTTGTTTATCTGAGGATTGTGAAAAAACACACTATTTTTGACAAGTGAATAGTGCTACAATAGTGTCGAACATATTGAGAGCTATCGATCATTCTGTCGAATGTCGTAAATAGGAGGGGTAATCATATGTCAAAGGACCAAGTACAAAGTGAACTGCTAAAGAATACACAGAATCTAGAAAAAATCAGTTTATCTGAAGCATTAACTACAGAATCCATTTCTGATGCTGTGTCAATCCGCAGGAATACAACAAGTCAATATCTAAATGAATTAGTGAAAAGTAATATCGCAATCAAGGTCAAAACAAGACCCGCGATTTTTTTTGAGCGAGCGACGTTTGCGGAAAAATTTTTTGTTCCTTCAAAACAAGTGTATGAAAACCTTGATCAGTTGATCCAAGATGGACAGCAAAACACTTCAGAAAGTGAAGCATCAGCATTCCAAGACCTCATCGGCGCTAAGTCTAGTTTACGTATGGCGATCGATCAGATCAAAGCTTCTGTCTATTATCCAGGAACAGGTCTTCCGATGATGTTTCATGGGGAAACTGGCGTAGGCAAAAGTATGTTGGCAGCAAAATCTTATGAGTATTGTGTCGAACAAGGAATCATTGGTGAGCATGCACCTTTCTTAGAATTGAACTGTGCACAGTATTATCATAACCAAGAGTTGTTAAGTAGTATTTTATTTGGCTACAAAAAAGGAGCATTCACAGGAGCTAATGAAGATTATGTAGGTCTACTTGAAGCCAGTAATGGCGGATTTTTGTTTTTAGATGAATGCCATCGCTTGTCCCCTGAAAGTCAGGAAAAACTGTTTACTTTTATGGATACGAACCATTTTTCTCGTATTGGTGAGAATAATAGATCCCGCGAGTCGAAAGTCCGCTTGATTTTTGCCACGACGGAAGATATCTCCAAAAGTTTTTTGAGAACGTTTACTAGAAGGGTGCCAGTAACGATCAATGTACCTTCCCTACAAGAACGGACGAGCCAAGAAATATCTGAATATATCTATACTTTTTTTATTCGTGAAAGTTCAAAACTAAATAAAAAACTTGTCATTTCTCCCTGGATCATGAACCGCTTGATATCCTTGAATTATCGGGATAACGTGGGCGAATTGAAAAATCTGATTAAGATCATTAGTGCGAGTGCGTACAGTAAACAAGTGCATAAGGACTACATCGAGATCAATTCAAGTGCATTAGAAAATAGTTTATTGTCTAAATTCCTGTCATTAAAAGAAATCGATAACACAGAGACCAAAGATGTGGTGATCACACCAGAAAGCCAAGTAACCGATTACATGCGAACGGAGAACGAAGATAGCCGGATGATCCGCAGTATTTTTAAAGTTTTCGAAGGAATCTTTCAGCAATATGGAGAACAAAAGGTGGAGGATGAGTACGTTGTAAAACAACTCTCGCGAGAAGCTAGTACGGTGATTGAAACGATCGTTTATGATGCTTCTGAAGAAGGGCATACCCTTAAATTACTGAAAAATAGTATCAAAGAACTAGTGAACTTTTTAGAATCCAATTATTTTGTGAATATTTCCGGCAATTTTATTGTTGCATTAACAAGCTACCTTTATAAACGAAATAATTTTTCAGCGGATCTGATCACACTCGATCCTAGCAGCTTGGTAAAAATCCACGATTTTGTCAGTGTGCATTTACCAACAGAGAAAAAAATTTTAAACGCTTTATTGGAATTAGTAGAATCTAAATTAGATGTATCGATCAATGAATCGGAAAAGGTTTTATTGGTCTTCTATTTGAAGGGGTTGGATTTGAAAATCCGTAAACCAGAAATTCGCAGTGTCATCTTGGCGCATGGTTTTTCAACTGCAAGTAGTATCGCCGATGTGGTGAACCATTTCATGGAAGAGCATCTTTTTGATTCATTTGATATGCCATTCAATGTCAACCTTGATAAAGTAGAAGACTACATGCATCACTACGTTAAAACAAATGATTGCAGTAAGGGATTAGTTGTACTAGCGGATATGGGGTCGTTGATGATTTTAACAGATAAATTGAAAGATGAACTAACGGGTCCATTGTTGATGATCAATAACGTGACTACGCAACAAGCGTTATTTGTGGCAGAAATGATCAAAAAAGAAACGGATCTAGAAATCATCGGTGAGAAGCTATGCGACAGTATGCATACAGATTATCGAGTGATTTATCCAAAAATAAGAAAGAAACCGTTGATCATCACAGTCTGTCATACAGGACTTGGAGCCGCGCAACAATTAAAAGAATTCATGGACAGTAGTTTACCCAAAGAGTTGGGGTATTCGGTCGAGGCGGTCGACTATCATTACTTAAAAAAATATGGCAAAGACAATTCATTGTTCAAGCAGTATGAAGTCCAAGGCATCATTGGCACAGCAGATCCTGAAATCGCTGAGGTCAGTTTTGTTTCTTTAGAAGACTTGATTACTGGACAAGGCGATAAATCTGTCGACAATCTTTTCAGAGGTATTGAAGATGAAGAAACACGAAAAATAATCAATAATAATCTGATCCGAAACTTATCGATCGAACGACTATTGTCAGCAATCACGATTTTAGACGTCAAACGGGTCATCACTTACATTGAAGAGTCGATCAATGAAATCGAACGTAGATTGAAATTAGAGTTGATCAATAGTAAAAAAGCCATTCTTTACGTTCATATAGCGAGTTTAGTAGAGCGATTGATCCGTAATCATGAAGTAGTAGAATATAAGGGAACACCTGATACTGGAAGGAACCAAACGTTAAAAATCATCGCCGATTCTTTAGAAACACTGGAGAATGCGTATGCTATCAAAATCAGTGACTATGAGTTGAATTATCTTTATGATATCATTTTTGATATTTGACGATAAGAAACAGGATGTCTGGGACCCTTGGATTTTAAGCCGTGATTTGCAAAAAGAGCCATTCAGGATTTGGGGAAAGATTTCGCTTGTTTGCTCAAAGAATACAGCTATCGAATAATCAAAATGAGAAGAGGTTGGGACAGAAGTGTTTCTTACTTTTGTCCTACTCTTTTTTTGTATCTTCAGCAGATATTGTGTAAACAGACACAATGTGGCACGATAATTGCTTATGTAATTATGGGGAGGTGGAAAAATGGACTTAGTCGCAATTGATTTGGATGGGACGTTATTGAACAGTGCCCATCAAATATCACCTAATAATCAAGAAATAGTGAGACAGTTAGCATCTGAAAAAGTAACTGTCGTCATTGCAACTGGCAGATCTGTCGTTTCGGTTAAGGAAATCGTTGCGGAATTAGGGGTTCCTGCTTATGTGTTGGCTTTGAATGGAACATTCATCGCAAAGATCCACCAAGGCGAACTAAAGATTTTAAGAAAGTCAGTCTTGGATAATGCTATTTTGGAAGAAGCGTTGAAACTGGCAGTGGAACAAGGTATCACTTTTATTGCAAGTAACGAATTTGGCAGCGATCGTGTGCTGTTCAATACAGAAAAAGAAGTCGTGCAAGAATTTATGATGGAGCGTCCAGATTTACGAAATCTTACAGAAGATGACATGTTGCGTGCGATTCAAGATAGTACGACAGAATATCTGAAAGTTGCTTTTACTGACACGAGTGTCGAAAAACTCAAAAACTTACAAAAAATTTTGGTCGACCAAGGAATCTCAACTGTTTTTTCTGATACACATTATATTGAAATCGTTCCACAGGGGATCAATAAAGGTGCTAGTTTAGAATATCTATGCAAACAACTCATGATTCCTTTAGAAAAAACCGTTGCTATTGGTGACCAAGAAAATGACATTGAAATGTTAACTGTGAGTGGCATAGGCGTAGCGATGGGAAATGCAAAAGCACACGTAAAAGCGGTTGCTGATCTGCAAACCAGCACCAATGATCAAGACGGTGTAGCCACTATTTTACAGAAATTACAAAAAAGATAGCGTTTTCGACACAAGTTGGCACACTTGTTGCTAATGTAAAAGTGATTAATATTTTAAAGGAGGAATCATCAAATGATTTCAATGGTACGTATCGATGACCGTTTAGTACATGGGCAAGTTGCTGTTAAATGGTCAAAACAATTAAGTGTTAGCCGGATCGTGGTAGTAAGTGATAGTATTGCTCAAAATGAAATCCAAGTAAGTGCATTAAAAATGGCAGCTCCTGCAGGTGTAAAGGTAGTTGTGTTAGGAATAGAGAAGGCGGCTAGTATCATTAACGATCCTCGTTCGGAAGGAATGAAGATCTTAGTAGTTACAAATGATCCTGCAAATGTTGAAAAATTATTACCGCTATTGAATCAAAAAGAACTATTTTTGAATATGGCGAACTATGGACGAATTGGCGGAGCTTTATCTGACAAAGAAAAGATTACTGAAACAGTTTATTTATCACCTGAAGATAAAGCAGTAGTAGAAAGAATCTTTGATATGGGTTATGACTTCAAATATCAACCATTACCTGATGATACTCCACAATCACTAAAACAATTGATCGGGGGATAATAAAAATGATTGTACAAGCATTGATCGTAGGTTTAGTTGTTGCAGTTGCAAAATTTCTTGACTGGTGGGGTTCGACTCAGTTAGCACGGCCAATCTTTATTGTAGCTTTATTAGGTTTTTTACTAGGTCATCCAACGGAAGGAATCATCATTGGGGCACAGTTAGAACTTATTTTCTTAGGAAATGTTAGTTTAGGTGGCGTAATGCCTTCTGACATCACTTTAGGTTCTATTTTTGGTGCAGCTTTTGCCATGTTGACGAATTCTGATTTAACTGTGGCGATTACGTTGGCAGTGCCGATTTCTATGTTAGGTACATTATTGTACTCTTTCATGAAAATGGTCATTACTTCATTGGTTCCACGATTTGAAAAACATATCAAAGATAAAAATTATCGCAAGTTTGCCCGCTTATGGCACATGCAATTCTGGGGTTTTGAACTAGCATACTTCTTACTTGGTTTCATTGTTATTTTGGTTGGTGCAGATGCTGTCAAAGCGTTTGTTGAATGGTTACCTGCATGGGTACAATCTTCGATGACTGTTGCGTCAACGATGTTACCAGCAATTGGTTTAGCTTTACTGTTAAAAATGTTATGGCAAAAATCATTAGCACCTTATTATTTTCTAGGATTTGCATTAGGCGCGTTCTTCTTCTATCAAAAAGCTACTGAGGTCAGCAAAGGAGTGATTACTTCTGCTCCTTCAAATATCTTGAGTTTGGTCCAAATCGCCTTTATCGGTTTTATCATTGCTGCTTTAGTGGTAATGGCTGAATTGAAGAGTAACAAGCAGGCAAAGGCAAAAACAACGAGTGCCGTTGCTAGTACGGATGATGAAGATGAGGAGGATTTCTTCAATGACTAAAAATGAGATGTTTAAATTATCTAAAGATGAACGAAAATTAGTATCAAAAATGTTTTGGCGTAATCAATATTTGATGTTTTGTACAAGTTATACCAAACAGCAAGGGATCACTTATGGTTGGTTGATGGCTCCTTTTTTACAAAAAATATACGGTAAAGATACAGATGATTTTTATGCTGCTATGGGACGTCATCTAGACTTCTTCAATACAGCACCAGCAATGAATGGTTTCATCGGTGCATTGAATGTTTCGATGGAAGAAGATAACAAAGCCATGAAAGATAAGGGTCAATTCTTTGATCCAACATCCATTTCTGCGTTGAAAACAGCGTTAATGGGACCGTTGGCAGGTATCGGTGATGCGATCTATCTTTCTGTATTACGTGTCATCGCTACAGGGGTTGCGTTAGGCTTAAGTGAAAAAGGCAGCATTTTAGGACCTATTTTGTTCTTATTGATTGTTAATATTCCTAACATGTTGATCCGTTGGTTTACAACTGTTATCGGATATAAAGCAGGTGGTCAGTTCATCTCTGATGCACTAAAATCTGGCACTTTCTCAGCGATTACAAAAGGGGCAGCTGTACTAGGGTTGATTATGACAGGTGCGATGACAGCACAATTTGTTACCTTCAAAACGACCTTTGAAGCGAAACTATCAGGAACAACATTCAATTTACAAAATGTGTTCGATTCCATTATGCCAGGATTGTTGCCGTTAGCAATTACGATGATTTGTTTTGCTTACTTACGAAAACACAACAAACCTGTAACTGCATTGGTTGTCATGTTCTTAGTGGCAGTCGTAATGACTGTTTTAGGCATAGCAGGATAATATTAAGAGGTGAAAGAAGAGTGTGGCAAATCGTTGTCATACTCTTTTTTTGTTTAAACGGAGTTGCTTCTGCTCCCACCGTTTGTTCGTTTTTAAAGAATGAGACAAAAGTGTTTCTTACTTTTGTCCCGCACTCTTCTTCAAAAAAATAACTCTCATTTTGAAAAAAACTCTTTTTTTCCTTTGATATCTAGCATTAGTTTATTGTTTTAGCAAAGAGTGGATAGTACCCAATCAAAATTTATTTGCATGTTATGTGTCTTTCGCACGCTTTTTTCTATAAAAGAAGAAAGAGACGAATGAATAAAAAGTCAGGTAAAAAATTTGTGTCGAAGCAATGGCTCATTTAGGTTAGTGACTTCTACAAAAAATATTGATCATACATCCGACACATCTTGGCACAAATATTGCTTATATAAATATGAAATGAATGTAAGAAAGAGGTCTAAAATGAAAAAAGCATATTTTTTAATTTCTCATAATGAATTTGCATACGGATTAAAAAAAGCAGTTGAGATGATTGTTGGTAAACAAGAGAATCTGACCGCATATGGCTTGATGCCAGGGGATCATCCAGATAATATTGTGGCAAAAATCGAAGAACAGATCACAGAGGATATGGAAGTTGTCATTTTGGGAGATATTGCAGGTGGTTCAGTTTGCAATTCTGCCTTAGTCTTAACGACTCGTCCAAACGTTGTTCTAGTTAGTGGTACTAATCTGCCTTTAGCTATGGAAATCATCGTGACACAAACGACAGACAAGGAAGCGATTGAAGCAATCATCGCAAACGTTCGCGAAGGAATGAAAACGCTAAAAGTACAGCCGATGATGGGGGAAGATTGCGATGATTTTTTCTAAATCAAGTGCAAGAGAAGAACTATCTCATTGGATGATGGATCTATTGCCCCAGAGTAACGATTACTTAGCACAAAGTGGAGGCTCTTATCCAGAAAATATCCGTTATTTGGAATCATTGCTACGTCCATTATGGGGATTGGTTCCAGCATATAGCAACAATTTTTCTGGATTGTTACAAGTAAAGGAATTCCAAGAACTACTAAAAATGATCCATGAACGCACTTTGCCGAATATAACGACAGAAAATCGACAGATTGCTGTAGAGCTGGGTGTAATCGGTTATGCAGTTGGAACATTCGGTACAGAGTTCTTAGATTTGCTTTCTGAGGAAGAGCAAACGTACTTTGTCCAATGGTTGAATCAAATCAATCAGATAGAGTTTCCAGCTGGGAATTGGTATTTTTTCTTAGTATTAGTGAACGCTGCTTTAAAAAAAGTTGGTTTGACGTATTCAGAACAACGGTTGGCTTTTGCTCTAGATGGGATAGAAGGATTCTATTTGGGCGATGGCTGGTACTCGGATGGTAAGAATCAACAACGAGATTATTATATCTCTTTTGCCTTTCATTTTTATGGTTTACTGTATAGCCGTTTTGGTGAAACCGCAACGGCCCAGAAGTTCCAACAACGGGCAATCACTTTTTCCAACGATTTCTTGTATTGGTTTGATTCTGCTGGACGGTCGATCCCTTATGGTCGTAGTTTGACTTATCGTTTTGCCCATGTAAGTTTTTGGGCAGCGATGGTTGTTACAGATACTTGGAAAGAAACGAATCTATCTTTAGGTGAGATCAAGGGATTGATTCTGCGGAACTTGCGCTTTTGGAAGAACCAACCGATCACTGCACCCAAAGAACACAACTTAACGATTGGTTATGGTTATAGTAATTTGTTGATGTCTGAAGATTATAATGCTCCAGGTTCACCAATGTGGGCATTCAAAGCTTTTATCGTTTTAGAATTATCCGAGGATGCCGCCTTTTGGCAGAGTACCGAAGAAGACATGCCGAATCGACAAAAGATAAGTGTTCAGGACCATGCCGGATTCCATATCCAAGCTTCGTCTAATGAAATCGTTGCATTGAGTTCTCGTCAGTTTGGCACGAACGAGTTGCTTTATCATAGTCGTGAAAAATATAGTAAGTTTGCTTATTCTTCTTCATTTGGATTCAATATCACTCGAGATGTCCAAGAACTAGATAATTTTGCCATAGATTCTACTTTAGCATTTTCTATTCCTGGGACGAATCAGTGGCAGACACGCGGAGTGATTGAAAAAACAAAAATGTATGAAACGTATGGTGTCAGTTGTTGGCAGTTGTGGGGACAGATAAAAATCATCACATATCTCATTCCTCTAGAAGATAACGGCCATATCCGCATCCATCAAATCAATAATCAGTTACCAGTCATCGCAGTTGAAGGTGGATTTCCTTTACATGATTGGAATAGAAAATATCAAACACCTGTAGTTACAAGAGATACGGTTTTATTGACAAATCACGAAGGTTACTCAAGGATACAGGATCTGTTTGGCAATCGTGAAGGCGCTGTCGTAACACAAGGACCAAATAGTAATATTTATTCCAGTGAAAAAAATGCGATTCCTGTATTGAAAACCAATATCTTACCCGAAGGAGAGCATGTTTTTGCAACGTATGTTAGTGGCAGTTTGTCCGAAGCGCTAGAGGAAAAAAATTACAGTATCAGTGAATCCGCAGATCATTACAAAATACAGCAAAATGATTCAATTGAACGAGTAAAAATTACTAAGGAGAGATTTTAATGTTCAACGAAAAAACACAACAATGGGCTGAAGAAGTTTTCAACAAAATCGATCATAAACTGACAATCGAAGCAGAACGATTAGGGGATAAGATCCCTTATATTCCCAATGAAGAGACGGGATTGTACGAAGACTGGGCCAAAACAGATCCAGTCTGGTGGTGTAATGGTTTTTGGTCTGGCATGATGTGGCAGATGTACCATGCAACTGAAAAAGAAATCTACAAAACAACTGCCGAATCGAATGAAAAGCGACTAGATGAAGCATTTGATATCTATACAGGTTTGCATCATGATGTTGGTTTCATGTGGTTGCATACTGCAGTAGCAAATTTCCGCTTAACAGGAAATGAACGCTCTAAAGCGCGTGGCTTACATGCTGCACATTTGTTAGCTGGGCGCTATAATCCTCGGGGAAAATTTATCCGTTCATGGAATCGAGACCGTTCTGGATGGGTCATTGTCGATTCGATGTTGAATATCCCATTGCTACACTGGGCAAAAGATACGATTGGTGATCCTCGATTTGGTTTTGTTGCCGAAGATCATGCAGACAAAGTGATGAATAACATTGTTCGTGCAGATGGATCGGTTAACCATATAGGCGTTTTTGATCCGTATACAGGAGAATTAGTCGAAACACCAGGAGGGCAAGGATACGCTTCAGGATCATCTTGGTCACGAGGACAATCTTGGGCAATCTATGGGTTTGCTTTAAGTTACGTCCACACAGGAAAACAAGAATATTTAGAAACAGCCAAAAAAGTAGCCCATTATTTTATTTCTGAGGTATCAAAAACAGGTTGGATCCCTCTAGTTGATTTTAGAGCACCTAAAGAGCCAGTAATGTGGGACACTTCTGCTGGGATGTGTGCAGCATGTGGATTCTTAGAGATTGCCAAACATGTAGGAGAATATGAAAAGCAATTATATATCGATGCTGCAGTCAATATCTTAAAAGCAACAGAAGAAAAATATGCAATCTGGGATGAAGACAAAGATGGCTTGATCGATTATTCAACAGGTTCTTACCATGAAGAAAAATGGACCGAAGTCCCAATCATCTATGCAGACTATTATTTTGTCGAAGCGATTTTACGTCTATTAGACAAAGACTTTTTGATCTGGTAATCATGAGAAAAATGCGGGATAGGTCCTGACTTTTTTTCCGCATTCACGAATAAATGGTGGTTGCAGAAGCTAGTTAGATGCTTCTGCTTCAACCTTCTCTAAAGTATAGAACCAACCTGTTAGAAAAATTAGTCGAGATCCTCAAAAAATTGAAGAAGTCTTCATAAATTTTCTCTTGTTTTTTGAACCTCTTCTATTTAAGACATTTTTTTAAAATCGAACAATAAAAATCGGGAGGAAACACGATGCTGACATTGAGTTTATACGATGTACATGGCGCGCTTGTGGATAGCCGTCAGCATGCAGAAGAAACGTATTTGGTTTATAAATCGAGAAACTATGAACCAGGAGAAAAGATCGTTTTAGAAACGACAACAGTTCCTCAATATTTATGGGTCCAAGTAGACGAAGCATTGGCACCAAGTTTGATTTATTTAAAAGAAAAGCGTTGGGAATTTCCTGTTATAACAGATCCTGAATTACGTCGAGCTTATTCGCCTAAAATCTTTAGTGGAGAGCGGCATTACATTCGTGTATGGCAACCACAAGAATATGAAGTACGTGCTTACCGTAATTTGGCACTCAATCCTCATGACCAAAAGGATGACAGTGGGGCGTATCCTCATGCGTATGCCAATGTTGAGACGCGAAACGACTCGACATTTTTTGCTCGTAATGCGATCGATGGGATGATAGCAAATGAAAGTCATGGCTCTTTTCCATATCAATCTTGGGGAATCAATCAACAAGCAGATGCGGAGATCACTGTCGACTTTGGACGAGAGATATGGACAGATAAAGTTGCGCTCGTTTTACGGGGAGATTACCCTCACGACAGTTACTGGACCCAAATAACTATGGTCTTTTCTGATGGTGAAGAACGAATCCTTCATACAACGAATAAATTGGATCGACAATACTTCACGTTTCCGCAGAAAAAGACAACCTCTATCACATTGAAAAATTTAGTGAAACACGAAGATGAAGCACCATTTCCGGCGTTAACTGAATTGGAGGTTTATGGGTCAGATGAACAATAAGAATGGAGAAATGTGGTATACCCAAGACGGAGAAAGAATCCAAGCGCATGGAGGAATGATCCTAAACTATCAAGATAGATTTTATTGGTATGGTGAGAATAAGGAAGGTCCTAATGTCTCATCTTCTATAGGAGGTCGAAAGGTCGATTTTATTGGTATATCTTGCTATTCTTCAGGTAACCTGCAGGACTGGCAATATCAGGGCTTAGTTTTAAAAGCAAGTACTAATCCAACAGATCTAC
The DNA here is from genome assembly GCF_005844145.1 of Enterococcus sp. BSD2780061688st2 D3. NCBI lineage: Bacteria > Bacillati > Bacillota > Bacilli > Lactobacillales > Enterococcaceae > Enterococcus > Enterococcus sp. BSD2780061688st2 D3. The sequence goes on along the minus strand of NZ_SPHN01000004.1, from coordinate 11,248 downwards.
TATTTAAAGATAAAATCGTTGAGAGACCGAAAGTTGTTTATAACAAGAACACTCATAAGTTTGTGATGTGGTTTCACTATGATCATGATGATTATCTTTATGCCGCTTGTGGTATTGCCACGTCTGATTCGCCACTAGGACCATTTTTATTAGAAAAGATAATCAAACCCAATCGAAAAGATTCTCGAGATATGGCATTATTCAAAGATAGCGAGGATATTTATTTGATCCATAGTTCCGATTTGAATAAAACAATGTATATTTCTCAATTAACGGAAGACTATTTAGATTGTACGGGACTCTATACAAAAATAATGGAAGACCAAGAAAGAGAAGCCCCAGCGATTTTTAGTCAAAACGGCTATTATTTTATGTTAACCTCAGGAACAACTGGATGGGAACCAAACGCTGCACTGTATTCTCGATCAACCCATCTTTTTTCTCCGCACAAATTGATCGATAATCCTTGTGAAGGATCTGGATATCGTAAAACTTTTCATGCTCAAATCAATTATATTTTTGAATTTGAAAATAAGTTCTATCTGATGCTAGATCATTGGAAGCCAGATGATTTAAAAGAGTCTGGTTATAGTATTCTACCCATTGAAATCTTTGGCGAAAAAAAACGTGACTTACGAGTAGTTTGGACAGATGAACCTTTTGGAGGGAATAGATGATGACAAAAGTAATGAATCCGATTTTGCGTGGCTTTCATCCTGACGCAACAGTCGTACAGGTAGGAAAAGACTATTACCTGGCAACTTCAACATTTGAATGGATGCCTGGAGTAGAGATCTACCATTCCCGTGATTTAGTAAATTGGGAGTGGGTAGCTTGTCCACTACAAACATCTGATGATGCTGATCTTATTGGGAATTATAATTCTGGGAGTATCTGGGCGCCCCATATCAGTTATGCCAATGGCAAGTTCTGGTTATTGATTACAGACGTAAAGACAGGGACTGAATTTAAAGATACACTTAATTACGTGATGTCTGCTGATGATATCAGAGGAAAATGGAGTAAGCCGATTTTTGTTACAGCTAGTGGATTTGATCCAGCGTTCTTCCATGATGAGGACGGCAAACACTATATCATGAGTATGCTTTTTGATCATCGGTTAGAAAAACCGCGATTTGATGGGTTAGTGATCCAAGAATATGACATCGATCAAATGAAGTTAGTAGGGGAACGAAAACATTTCTTTTATGGAACCGATCTTGGTGTATGTGAGGGACCACAACTTCTAAAAAAAGAAGGTTGGTACTATCTTTTATGCGCAGCTGGTGGAACAGGGTATTCCCATGCGGCTACGGTCTGCCGTTCAAGAAATGTGATGGGTCCGTATGAATTATCACCATATCACCCATTTATAACAACGAAACCAGACCCGACGAATCCTTTGCAGAAAAGTGGTCACGCGTCATTTGTTCATGTTTCAGAAGACGAATGGTATGTCGTTCATATTTGCGCTCGACCATTGACTGAACGTGGCAATTGTACGTTAGGTCGTGAAACGGCGTTACAAAAAATTGAATGGATCGATGGCTGGCCTCGTCTGTGCAATGGAACGATGTTTCCAGACTTAGAAGTAGAGATGCCAAGTATCGCGGCAGGCATAAAACAGAAAAAAGATTTTTCTACGTATACTGATTTTGATGAAACTGTATTGCCTAACTATTTTAAAAGCTTACGGCAACCAATTAAAGGACACCCAATGATTTCATTGACAGAGCGACCTGGTTGGCTGCGATTATATGGAGAACAAAGTCTCAGCAGTCTGCATAAACAAACATTAGTTGCTCGACGTTGGCAGCATTTTTCATTCCAAGTAGAAACTGTACTAGAATTCAATCCGAAGACTTTCCAGCAAATGGCCGGTTTAGTTTTATTCTATGATACAGACAATTGGCACTATCTGCACCTTTCTTATGATGAAAGCACGAAGGAAAAGTATATTCAATTGGAAATCAACCAAGTAAATAGTATGACCTATGCATCGGAACGAATGGTTATTGAATCCAACCAGCCAGTTAAACTAAAAGTCGAAGTAGAACGAGAAAAAGCGCGATTTTTCTATGCAGTGGGAGACAACGAATTAAAAGCAATAGGTGAAGAAACAGCTGCAGATCATTTGAGTGATGATTACATCAAAGCAAATGGGAAGTTAGCCTTTACTGGTGCGATGGTGGGAGTGTGTACGCAAGATATGGATGATCACAGTAGTTTTGCTGATTTCGACTATTTTGATTATCAGGAGGTCCATGAATAGAGTGGTAGGTTAAGGCTATTTTATATAGCTTGGCTGTCATGTCTTGCAGAATGAAATACGATTTTTTCTGAAGACCCAGCAAAGTTCTTGCTCAAATCCTGTATATAACAATGATAGATAAAAAAGGAGTATACGATGGACAGAAAAGAAAACAATATCTTTTTGGTATCGGATTATGGAGTAAAAGCCAATGATCCTAAAGACCAAACGCTAGGTATCCAAAAGTGTATCGATGCTTGTAGTAAAGCAGGCGGTGGAGTAATCGTAATTACAACGGGGATCTACTTGATCAGCTCTATTCGGTTATATTCGAACATTACGTTGAAACTTGAGTCAGGTGCTATCCTATTAGGAAGCAAAAATTATAAAGAGTACGAAAATTTCAATGTGCCAACAACCATAAAGTATTTGTACGATGACAAATATGTAAAAAAATGGAACCTACCAGACTATTATTTTTATGCAATGATCACCGCTTTTGAAGAGGAAAACATCAAGATCATTGGCGAACCAGGATCGATCATCAATGGACAAGATACTTTTGATCCAAATGGAGAAGAAAAATTTCGTGGTCCAATGGGGATCATCATGTCTCAAATCAAAAATTTAACATTAGAAGGCTATGTTTTTGAAAATAGTGCAAATTGGAGCCATACGTTGGATGGTTGCGAAAATGTCACAATCAAAAATTTAGCTATTAAAGCTGGACATGACGGCTTTAATTTTCATCATTCGAAAAAAATACGAGTATCCGATTGCCATTTAGAGACAGGGGATGATTGTTTTGCAGGATATGATGTCAATGATCTATTAGTTGAACATTGCTTCTTGAATACAGCATGTAATGGCGCGCGTATTGGAGGAAGCAAGATTGTCTTTAAAGATTGCACTTTCCAAGGTCCTGGACACTATCCTCATCTTTCTGAGGATACGTATTACACGCATGCAATCTTTAAGTATTACGCCCTAGACTCAGATCCTACTAAAGAAAACAGCAAGGGAATAAAGCTGATCGATTGCGTGATAGATAATGCAGATAAGTTGATTACTTATGACAACGGAAAAGAGCAATTATTGCAAAACGATGTGCCACTAAATGATTTTACCTTGGAAAAAGTAAAGATTACAGGAATTAGACATACTTCATTGTTCAAAGGAAATAGTGAAAATGGAACATTACATTTAAAAGATGTCATTATTGACAGTGAGATGGATGAACCATTTTTGATTATTGATGCAAGTATTACGTTGAAGTTAGAAAATGTCGATTTTATTAAACCTGTGACGATCATACAAGAAGGGATGAGTAAGATTGAATTGACTGGTAAAGTCACTTCAACAAACTTGATTGCAGAAAAGTAAGCAAGCTATGCCAATGTTCGCTGGATGCACATTCTATTGTTAGCTGCATATTTTTCATGCATCTCGAATAAACCCGAAATAAGATCCGACCTTTTCGCTACAAACATCAAGGCCGGATCTTTTGTTTTAATATGGGTTACCTGAAGGATCAGTTTCTGTAACGGTTCCTTGGGGTGAAACACGATAAAAGCCTAGCGTACCCGAACCACCTTGTTGCCGAATAGAAATACTCGTTGCTTTAAAGAGATAATCAGATTCAATCATTTTAAAAAAAGCAAAACTGATATCAGGATCTTTGAGTTCTGGTTTACTTGTATAAAGCATCTGTAAAGCTTGCTCTTGATCTGGTGTGAAAACAGGTGGAATATTATCTGTGGGATTCGTCGTTACTGTTGATTCAGCGCTATCTTGAAGGGCAACGCTTGAATCAATAGTTCCTTGTGTTTCAGAATTTTCGGCACTAGAAATACTTTCTTTGATCTTCGTGTCAGAAGTTTCTTCAACAGACGTAGTTTCATTTGTAGTGCTAGTTGTAGAGCTGTTGGCGGATGCTTCACTTTTAGAAGTGGATGTACCACAGGATGCAAGTAACAAAAGCGAACCTAACAAACCAAGAAAAAGAATTTTTTTCATTCTCCATACTTCCTTTCAGTTGCAATAAGTTAATCATAAACAAAACGAAGAAATGTTAGTTTTTGTGCAGGGTTTCATGCGAACATTTTCATTAATTAGAGTTACTTCAGGATCGATTTTCTTCTATTCATGATATTCTGTTGCGCATATTTTTACGAGAGAATACAGTATAAGTATGATCGGGTGATTGAATCTTGTCTAGTATCAGTAAGATTTTAGCATGTTTTTATAGTTGAATGAACGATTTGATTTCTTCAAATAATGAAGAACGTAATTCTCGAGTCCTTTTATAAAAAGATCTATACAAGTGGGAGGTAGGATATGAAAAGAATTTTTTTGGGAATAGGCATATTACTAGTTATTGTATTTAGTGTAAACTATTGGCTCCCTAGAATTACTTTAGTAAGAAACCATGAAGCAACCTATTTATTTCCACCTTCAAATAAAAAGTTTGTTTCGGATGTATTTTATCTAATTGAAAAAAGAGGAATTAGTGAATTATCGACAAAAAAGGAAAATAGAATGATTCAACAAGAAATGAAAAAACTAGACGCTAAAACCTATGATTCTTATCAAAAAATGATGCCTGATTTAACAAATTCTCTACAGAAGATAACCGGGAAGCATACACAGATTTATTTTTATGAAAATGAAGAAGATAAATATGCTAAATTTGTTAGTTATCCGATAACAAGTATAGACAAAAATGGCATTGCAACCATTGTATTACCAAGCTTTTCTGGAACGAAAGATGAAGGAAAAACGTATGTTTCAACGGTGAACCAATTTATCGAAACAAACAAAAATACAATTAAAGGAGTAATCATTGATTTAACAAGAAATAATGGTGGAGATTCAAACGTGCTACTTGCAAGTGTTTCGCAGCTTTTACCCAATGGAAACTTACTCACTTTTAAGGGGAAACATGATTCATTCACTTTAAACTTATCTAATACAGAGATAAAAACAGGAAACTATTCTTATCAGATTAAAAATTATCCTAAATTGAATGTACCTGTTGCAGTGATGGGGAGTAACGTAACGAGTAGTTCTGCCGAGATACTGTTATTAGCGATCACTACTACTGTGAAAGAGAGCATATTTATAGGAAGGGATACTGGTGGGTATGTAAGCGGTAGAGAAGGATACAAACTATATGGAAATGTTTATCTAGGATTGCCTACAGAAGCGATCCAGACAAATGATAAAATTGTTCACAAAATCGATTCACCGATTTCACCAGATATACAAACAGATGCGCCACTTGATACAGCAAAAGAATGGTTTTCTAAATTTACGCTCTCCACTAATAAGTAAATAGAGCGAAAAATGGTAGAAGTTGAAAGACTATTTTTTTGTTTTAAGAACCGTTAAAAATAGGATGGTCCGAAAAAGTTGTCACTCTCATTACTTTCTCGAACCATTCGTTATGCTTATTAAGTAAATAATGTATTTCTGAATTTTTTTGATAGAGGAAAAAAGAGCATACACGCAAGTAAAAGAAATTGGATAAGACAGATGAGACTTAAATAGACAGTACGGTAAGTGAATAGCAAATAAAGGTGAACGAAGAACTCGAAAAGATTAGCAAGTGTAAGGTACCAGTAGTATCTTTTTTTAACGCGACAGTTATAGATACAGTAGAAACTAAATTTATAATCCAAGAAAACAAATAACAGCAAAAATCCTTTAGATAGCATAGTGATCGTGTCGTGTTGGTAAGATAGACGATGGATAAGCAATAAGAGAGTGGGTAAAGGAATATAAAGAGTCAATAACAAAACAAAAAAATAAACAATAAACGGCATTTTTCCCCCCCTTTTGAAGAATTTATTTTATTGGATTCATTAGTACCGAACCATTAATTAATAGTAACAAATAACCGACATAAGATTGATAAAATCTAATAATGGTTGGTATAAAGAATTTTTATAGAATCTATTGTTATTGACTACTTCCATGTAATGAAAAACAGAATGTGGGATAAATCTAAAAATCAGTTTTGCTATAGACTCTCGAATAAACGGCGGGAGCAGAAGTAACTCCTTCGGAAATAAGCCGAAATTCACAAAAATTTGAAAAGCAATTTTCGTTCATTTCTTCTTATTTCTCGGAGTTAAACACTTCTGTCCCAGCCTCTCTCCAATAAACGGTGTCCAAAAGTCAGGTTTTTCGGAAATTAAAAAAAACGAGCAATACAAAAAGCGTATTGTTCGTTTTTTTCTCCAATTTCTCAAATCTAAACGACTTTTGTCTCGACCTCTGTTTATGGTTGAGATGAATGTTTCACTAGCAAAAAAAGCGGAGGTGCTCAATTGTTGATCACTAAGACATCGATAAGCTGTTTGACATCTTCAGGATTTCCTACAGGTACGGGAATGACTGCAACGGAATCTAGGATGTTCTGTGTTTGCGTTCTTGCATATTCTGGATCTTGTGCCATTTGTGGGTCTTGCCAATGAGACGGCACATTGTATCTGGTGATCGTACCATTATGATTGCTAGAGTACACGACTAAACTTTGATAGCCATACTCACCACTAAGTATGATCGTTTCAGTTGGATAAGTAACACTTCCTTGGTCATAAGGATCGATTGGCGTACCAGCAGGTTGCTTCGTTACGTGTAATTTAAATCCTGGATCTGTCAACCATTCTTTATATTGCGTCCCCATAGTGGCTAACCAGACTCTAGCGTATTCGATCTGTAAATCAGAATAGCCGGCTAAAATGTCAGTTGCAGCAACTGACGATTGGATGGCTGACTCAGTTGTTGCTTCAGCAGAATTTGTTGTCGTTGTCGATTGAATATCAGATGTGTTACTTTCTTTTTGGGTGCTACTTGTTACTTGTTTTGTAGATGATGTGTTACTATCAGTCGAACTAGTCTCAACCGATGAAGTACTCTCATTGGTTGCCTTTTTTGAACTCGTTGTGTCAGTAGGATCGTTTTGACTACATCCAGAAATCAAAAAGATGATTGGAAGTAGCAAGAGGATCGATTTTTTCATTTAAAGGTCTCCTTTTTTTATATACTCCATTATAAAATAATTTGAGCGACAAAAACAGCATGGAGACGAACAACTTCATAAAAAGAGGTTGGGGCAGAAGTGTTTCTTGATTCTGCTCCCACCGTTTATTCGTTTATAAAGAATGAGACAAAAGTGCTTCTTACTTTTGTCCCACGCTGACTGTATTAGAAAGACTGTCTAACTTTGCTTGGAAAAGCAATCAATTGTTGAATGATCCAAACTGATTCTTACCTTCCCGAATGAAGGTTCATTTTCAAATAGTCTATAACCTTTTTGAGTCATATTTGTATTTTGTGAAGTAAAACACAAACGGTAATAGGAAAATTCCTGAACTAGTATTTATCCTCTATGGCAGCCAGGACAGCAGAAGTAACAACCATCATATTTTACGGTCGGATCTGAGGATTTTGCAGCGAGAATCGCTTGGGTGCAATCTGTGAATCTTCCTATCGATAATTGATTTTTTTCATCTGGTAAACGGAAACAAGACGCTTCGTGAATTTCGTGGTAACCTTTATCATCAAGATTTTTATTCGCAATATAAAGTGGCATATTCTTACACTCCCTTAATTTTTTATCAGTGTTATTTATCTGATGATTTAATTATACAACTTGTCTTTATTTAATCAAGCTTTTATTTGTATTTGAGAGTTTATATTTAAAATATATTTGTTTTTGAATAGGGTTACAAATAATGCTGAGGATAGTATTTATCAATGAACATCTTTCGGATCGTTCAATATAAGAAAACGCTCGATAATGTTCGCCGAATCACTCAGAGAGTTCTGCAATTTAACAGATCAAGAACGAAATGATCTTGCAATTAGACAAATGACGAATGATCTTGCGAATAAAAATAATATATTTTTGACAAACGTTTTAGATTATGGTTTTATTTAAGTAGAAAGTAGAGGTGAATGAAATGGATAATGACCAGAGGGACTCTAAGCTTGCTAAGGATCGAACCTTTGTAACTTGGGGAATCATTCCGATTGTTGGCTTTTTTGGACTTTTAGTGTCGTTGATGATTTTCATTTAATTGAATCTTTAAGTAATTCGCTGCTACTTTATAGTTTATCTTTTAGCTATATATGTTTGGATAAATATTTTAGTTGATGATTTTTTTCATTTTTAGATGTTAAAAAAGATTCGGCAGAGCTTATAAGAACTAAAAGAAATGAGTGTCGGAGTATGAAAACCTGAAAAAATCAGCAGGATTTTTACTTTGCTAACTTTTTAAGGACGGTCGTCTATTGCAAAGCGTGGACTTCCTGTTACAACTTTTTTCGGATATCGTAGGTGAGATGAAGTGATCGTTACTTTGTCTCATCTTTTTTTGAACGTATAGTTACATGATCAAAACTATCAGAAGAAAGTGTCTAGAAATACAATAAAAATGAAACGTGAAGAAAACCTGAGATTCTGACAAATCCTATGAAGGGATAGAAATCAGGTTTTCTGTATCAAAAAAATGGTTCTTCTCTAGTTTTAAGTAAAGATCGATCATGATGATTGAGTTTTTTGTGGGTCAACTAGCCAAGTAGTTATGCCGACGATTGCTACTACGACTAGATAGGAATACCAGCTGATGATATTCAAAAGTAAAAGGATCGATCCAATCAAAATACATAGTAGAAGCATTCCTACATATATAATGTGTTTCATCTGTTTCCTCCTATTTAAGTAATTGGATAATGGTTTGTGTGTCCACTGTAACACCAATTATACCTTAAAGAGAAGATGGATAATAGATTTTCAAAATGGATAATAGAAGAGAAGTGTCAAAAAAAGCATTAGAAAATCAAAAGGATGATGACATATTGAGTGAGATCGAGACAAAAGTCGCTTATTCGTTTTTAAAGAATGAGACAAAAGTGTTTCTTACTTTTGTCCCACAGTCGTTCGCTCTTATGCTTTATTTTTTTTTAATAATAAAAAAAGCGAAAATCACGTATAGGATAAGCGAAATAACCAACCCTTTAAGATAGTAGTCAAATAATTGTATCGGTTGTTCGTAAGAATATTCAATGATTTTAATCATAAAATAAATTGCTGGAAAAGCAGATAGGAACATCAACGTGTCGTATTTGTTCCATTTGGTAAACAGCAGCAAGAAAAGAATAATACTAATAAAAGGAACCCAAAATAATAACTTGCTTAAAGTAATCATACTATCTCCCTCTTATAGCCCCCACATAAGCTAAATGATAGCATGTTCTTGTAAATGGGAAAAGAGATTTGGGTTTCTTGGAATAATTCTCAGTTCTGGGATAGCGAAAGGTTTTTGGGACAAGAGAGAAAAATCTAAAAGAGTTACCGATATTAAAAAAATAAGTTCGCAACGCCTAAATTGTGGACGTCATTTTATCATTGTGAGATAATGAACATGTAAAAAATTTAGGACATCTCCCCAAAACGATCTCCAAAGAGTCGAATGTCCTAAATTTTTTTGCATAAATAAGCGAGACATTCACATGTAGACTAAACGAAAGTCTTAGCCATCTCTTTTTAATCGATATGTAGAGCTGAAGAATAAAAATGGATAAAACGTAATGATTTAAAAAATGACCGTTGTTATAGATGGAAGAAAATAAAAATGGAAACAAAAAAGCACCTACTTTCAGTTAAAAGTAGATGCTTTTACAGTGAACTAGAACTGCAATCGTTCATTGAGTTTTTCACTCCTATGCGGATTTTTTCAATTCTTGGACAGCTTGTTCGATCGTAACACCTGTAGCCACACGATTTTCATCTTTTTTATCAAATACGATAAATAGATTCAATTGTGTATCCAATGTTACGCGATATTGTAATTCTTTGTTATAGAATGTCATAATTCATTCTCCTTTCTTTGTTTCATACGAAAGGCAACTACACGTTGATAACGAAATTCCACTTTTAAATATAACACAAACAACGAATAATTGCTACTTAAATATTTATTAACAAAACGAGAAGGCAGTAATTGCAACGATAAAATGAGAAAAAATATAGCTTATTTTGAAAAAAATGTATTGGGGGCAAAGAACAAAATCCTGTGGAGTGTAGGGGAAAGAGATAAACAATAGTGTAAGTCTCAATAAAATGAGCATGATCGTGAAATGGCAATGATTTAACTGGAGTTTGAATCTTCATTTAGTTGATTGATCAATGAGTCCAAGTTAGAAGACGAGTCTCAAAAAATAATAGTTGAAATAAAGCACATAGATTACTTAATGATCGGGATACTGTTTTATTAGTGAGACAATTCAGATTTATTAAAAACCTCTATTGAACGTTGGACTGATTTATTGAGTAAGAAGTGAAACCACATTTTATTCCCCGACTATTGGAGGATCCATGCGCTTAAAAAAGAAATAGCTAAAGATGCGATCGTTATTCTTGTGTTTCGATTTGAACCATGGTATATTATATAAGTAATCTATTTTGAAACGTAATTCGAGCTACTATTTTAGTTTAAGACTCCTTTTGCCTATCAATAATTTATTGCATCAATCAACGTATTTTGATACGTATCAGGAGGAAATATACATGAATAACGGTACAGTAAAATGGTTTAATGCAGATAAAGGTTTTGGTTTCATCACAGCTGAAGACGGAAATGATGTTTTTGCACATTTCTCAGCTATCCAAGGTGACGGATTCAAAACATTAGACGAAGGTCAAGCAGTGACTTTTGATATTGAAGACGGTCAACGTGGCCCTCAAGCAGTTAACATCGTTAAAGCTTAATCAGTGAATGAACAAAAGGCCTCTCTTAAATGAGAGGTCTTTTTTTGTGCAACCGTCCATTTATTAGTGAGCTTTTTTGTTTTGTATAGTACAAGAAGTCGAATTGTTTTGAAATAGTAAATTTTTTATTAAGTATTTATTGGCGGATTTTATAATGAACTTAGCCATTTAAAATAAAAAAAACGCCACGTGAATTCCATGTTATATTGAAGTTACCA
>NZ_SPHN01000049.1:0-3092 GCF_005844145.1 Enterococcus sp. BSD2780061688st2 D3 | reverse complement strand
AAAATGAAAAATGAGTGTTTTGATTATTGTTAAGCGATTTGTGAGCATTCGAATAGAATGTATGAATTATTCAGGTTAAATTTTATTATTAAATTTTTTAATCATTTACACGAAAATTAATTTTATAAAGAACATACTCTATACTCTTATTTTTTTTCAAGAACTCAAAAAAGCGGAAAATCCCAGATTTAAAAATCTGAGTTTCCGCTTTTGTCATTTCAAGGATGGACTATTGTCTCAGCCTCTTCTAATTTATTCTTAAGATATTTTTACTTTCTCTGCAGGTGCTGATACTTCTTTTTGTTCTTTTCGACCTTTCAACTTATACTTCATTAATCTCATGCCATTGAAAATTACCACCAAGATACTACCTTCATGAACCAACATTCCGATAGACATATTCATCCATTCGCTGAAGAAGACGCTGGTCAACAAGACCAACACTACTCCAATTGAAATCACGATATTTTGTTTCATATTATTTGCGGTGGCTTTTACTAATCCTAATGCGTGAGGCAAGTTGCTGAAGTTCGAGTTCATTAAAACGACATCGGATGTTTCAATCGCTACGTCCGTTCCGCTTCCCATTGCGATTCCAATGTCTGCTAAAGCTAAGGACGGACTATCGTTAACGCCATCTCCAACAAAGGCTACAATTTGACCACGTTGTTGAAGTTTTCCGATATAAGTCGATTTGTCTTCCGGCAACATGTGGCCGTGAGCTTCGGTCAAACCAAGTTCGCCGGCGACCACATCAACGGTTCCTTGGTTATCTCCTGAAAGAACGACTAGATTTTTCACGCCCAAGTCTTTTAATTCCTGCAAATTAGCTTTCACACCCGGACGGACTTGATCGCGAATGCCCATCAGTACTTTTAATTCACCGTCGACCGCTGTCAAAACGAGAGAGTTCCCATGTTGTTCAAACCGTTTGATATCTTTTTGCACCTTTTTGCTGAGAGTGACATTTTCTTTTTCCATCAAGGCCACATTCCCAACAGCCACTCTATGTCCAGCTACACTTGAAACGATTCCGCCGCCTTTCACGACTTCAGTTCCTTCAACAGGATAAAAGTTTGTTTCTCCAATTTGATTTAAGACCGCTTTTGCTAATGGATGATCTGATTCCCGTTCCACACTGGCCAGATAGCCAAGCGTTTCAGCAGGATCTTTTTCATACAGTTCAGTCGCTGCAACGGTTGGGTTTCCGACAGTTAAAGTACCTGTCTTATCAAATACAATTGTATCCACATTGCTGAAGTCTTGAATGACTTCACTCCCTTTTAAAAGAACACCGTTACGAGCACCATTCCCAATACCGGCAACGTTTGAGACAGGCACTCCGATAACTAATGCGCCTGGGCAACCTAGAACCAAGATGGTGATTGCTAACTCAATATTTTGACTGAACGCCCATACAACAATTGCCAGAACCAAGACAGCTGGTGTGTAGTATTTAGAAAAGCGATCAATGAACCGTTCCGCTTCGGATTTAGAATCTTGTGCTTCTTCCACGAGTTCAATAATTTTTCCAAATGTGGTGTCCTCACCAACTCGGTCAGCTCTGATTTGAATCGTTCCGTTTTCTAAAATGGTTCCTGCAAAAACTTCTGCATCAGCTAGCTTGTTGACTGGAACAGCTTCACCTGTAATGCTAGCTTCATTGATATGCCCTTCACCCGTAAGGACTATGCCATCTACTGGAACTTTCGCACCCGTTTTAACGAGCAAGATATCCCCTTCATCTATATCATCCACTTCTACTTCTTCAAATTCGCCATTATCCATTTGTTTCAAGGCGCTTTCGGGTGCCATTTCAGTCAATTCTTTGATAGCAGATCGCGTTTGGTTCAATGTTCGTTGTTCCAAGTAGTGTCCGAATAAGAATAAGAATGTGACAATAGCCGATTCTTCATAATTTTGAATAAAAAGCGCACCAATCGCTGCAATACTGACTAAGACATCAATACTGATGACTTTGACTTTCATTGCTTGAAACGCTTGAATGGCAATTGGCGTAATCCCAAAGACAGAGGCGATGATCAAAGACCACTCTGAAAGTCCTACGTTTTCTAAAACAAAGTGACTGAAGAAACCGAGTACGATTAACAATCCACTGATGACGGTGATAACATTTTTCTTGCTTAATATATATTGTTGCATGCTTTTTCCCTCCAAATTTAATTTCTCTTTTATTGATAAACACAGTATAAGATAATTGCCTAAGTAATTAATTGACTGACATCAAGTTTAGAAAGTTCTCTTTTATCGTTTCTAAGCACCTCGAATCGGATTGCAACAAAAAAAGCAATCCTGGAAAAATAGCTTTTCTTCCAGAATTGCCTAGTTCATTTAATCTGTTAAGCGGCCTTGACTTTTGCTTTAAGGACCGGATAGCCTACGTTTTCGATAGCTTTTTGAATCTCTTCAATCGAAGTGACAGCTGAATCAAAATTGGCTTTGACTTTGCTGGAGTTGAATAATACTTTAATGCTGTCTTTATCAACACCGTTAACTGATTTTACGGCACCTTCAATTTTTTGCATACAACTTGGACAAGACAACGTTTCTAATTGCAATATAGCTTTTTCCATAATTCCTATCTCCTTTATGTGTTTTTATTTTATCGGCAGCAGATTAATGAACACTGCCTTTTCCTCTTTACAACTGTAGTATAGCTCCCTTTTAGCAAACGAAAATTGACGCATATCAAGTTTTGCACTTCTTTTTATCTTTTTGCTCAATTCACCATCTTAATAGTCTTTTTCTGCCCCTTATTGCCATCAGAATAATAAGAAATTGGTGGATAATCTTGTCTGCGTATAAACCATACTACAATCGCGCCAATAAACAGGGCCAGAGACAAGGCTTGCGAAACGCGGATCCACTCGCCAATCCATAAACTGTCCGTTCGCATACCTTCAATGAAGAACCGACCCACTGAGTACCACAAAACGTAACTCAAAGCGACTTCTCCTTGACGCAAAAGCACTGAGTTCTGTCCCGTTGTTAATAAAGAGCGACAGAACACCAACGTGTAGAAAAAAGTGTGTCCGATTATTCGCTGTAAAGCAATAAATCATCTAAATCCT
>NZ_SPHN01000048.1:0-3264 GCF_005844145.1 Enterococcus sp. BSD2780061688st2 D3 | reverse complement strand
TCAAGGACAATCGGAATAGCATACGGAAAGAAGTTCTGCACCTTATAAAATTTGTCAAAAAAACTGTTGCCATTCCACTTTTTGAAAATCAATGGACAGCTTTTAGCTATTGATCAAAAAGATGCTGTAAATTTAGTGGTATATATTGCTACATATGATAAGGATTTTGACCAACTAAAATATGAAGTGATCAACACTATAAAGACACATACGAAACCCATTTAAGGAGTTGCTGTATGTGTCTTTATAGTGTTATTAGCTGCTATAGCGAAATAATTGAAGTAAATTACAAATAGCTATAATTCAAATCCAACTATACAGAAAACGTAAATTTTCTATATACTTGGATATGCTGGAATGTTTAAGAGAGTAATTACATTTCTAGAAAATACAATAAAAATTACAGGATAATTAGCCATATCCTACCTCCTCTAGCAGTTGCTCAAAAGTTAGCACTAAGTAACTTCTTTTTTGTTGCTGGTAACAATTTATCAATACTAAAATAGCTTTTAAGTATCTAATAAATACTAATTTTAAAGCTCTTAATTATTATGAAACACGATATAACAATATTGCTATATCGTGCTATTGTAATATTATACATTTGAAGACAGCGTATTCTTGTTCTAATATCAGGAATTTTTTATAAATATCAGTCATATTAAGACTCAAAATTTATTGGTATGTTCCTCTGTATAGAGTTTGACCGTCTACCATTATATAGCAATTATTATCATTGTTGTCTTGCACCAATATACCGTTAAGGGTAGCACTAGGAGTAGTAACAATCACTGGAAACTCATGAGAAAGCTCGGTCATTTTTCCTGTTCTGCTAGAATCGTGTTCTATTGTCAAGCCATTTACTATAAACGTGAATACTTTACTTCCTATTGTTATAGTAGCTTTTTGAGAAACAGTTTCTGTAGCTGGAGCTGTGCTTCTTTCCGAATTTGTTAGGGTTTCACTGGATTCATTGCTATAAACAATTGTAGAGGATTCTACGGCTTCTTGAGTGTCCACGTTGGTGCTGCTAGCTTCATCTAGCTTCCTTTTGTATTGTTCGTTACTGATTGCTAAGCTTTCCCGTTGGTCATCAAGCTTATTCATTTCTGTAATGGTATAAAATAATCCTCCTGCTAGTGCTATATTAACAACTAAACTAACCGCAAATAATACCTTTTTCATTCTTCCTTCTCTTCTTTCTCTTTTTGTAATTCCTTACTTTTGGCTCAAAAAGTCACTTATTAAGTTTATACCAACCGAAGCTAAATATTTGTATATAACTATACATGTTATATACTTTAGCTCATATTGCTGGATAATGTTCATTCTAGTCGACTCCACTTATTATCCTGGTAAAATTCAATGTGCCGTATTTCGTCGTAGTGAATTTTGTCTTTTCCAACGTAGATTCCCAGCTCATCACTACCTAAGATCTTTCCAACAATATCGTATGGATAGTATCCTTCAGCGTTTCGTTCTTCTTTTTGGATACATACTGATCTATTTTTTATGACTGCAGCGTTCAATACTTTCACAATATCTTCAGTCGTCATTTGTTCTTTTGCCAAATTATGATTGGTACGTTGCTCATTGTCCGCATCGATCTCTTCAGTATGATCAGATAAATAAAACCCTGCCCACTTTAAACGACCACGATCATTGTAATCAATCATTTTTAATTCCCCCATTTCCGCCCGCATGACCACCAACAAGTGTGCTTCTAGTAATGCTTCTAGCGCCTTCTAACATTGAAGAAGCATGTACAATCGACGTAAAACCATATTTTTGCCGAATCTTGTCAATAATTTTATCTAAATTTTCTTCGTCAATTTGCTTTTGTGGATCACTAAATAAATCCAGCTGAAGCGAATCAGTATAAAATAGCTTGCTGTAAGTGATTCCGATGTGGCGGACTTCTTGTCCTTCATAATACTTATCAAACAAGAAAAGACAATAATTCTGCAATTCCTTTGTATTGTCTGTGATAGGGATTTTCATCTGGTGTGAGAACCCTGGTCTCGTTTCTAAGATCGATGTACCAATGTTTAAATGGACACATCCTGTTTTACAATTATGCTGTCTGATACGAATGGCTACTTGTTCCGCCATTTCTTTTACAACCAGCTCGATTTCATTTCTTCTAGTATAATCACGTGGCAACACTTGTGAATTACCATAGGACTTTTCTTTTGTCGGTTCTGGTGGGATTGCTATATCAGTTCGATCAATACCATTTGCATGAAAGTATAGCTGTAAGCCAATCACACCTAAACGGCTCTTAATGGTGTATGGATTCCAGTTAGCAAGATCTCTAATGCTCATAATCCCCATCTGATTGAGTCTTTTCTTCATTCGAGAGCCAATGCCCCAAAAGTCCGTCATTTCAGGAATATTCCATACTTTTTCAGGAACGTTTTCGTACGTCCATTCCGCAATAAATCCTTCATTATGCTTTGCTTCATTGTCTAAGGCTAGTTTAGCCAAAAGGGGATTATCGCCGACGCCTACCGTAGCAATCAAACCTAACTCTTCTTTAATACGTTCTTGGATCATTTGAGCGAGCTTCTTCCTTCGCTGACTTCGTGTTCCTTCAGTCGTAAAAAGATTCAGTGATCGGGTCACTTTTAAGATTGATTCATCGATCGAGTAAATCAGTAGATCTTCATCAGCCACATATCTTCTGAAAATATTATTTACCTGCATATTTCGCTTGATATATAGGTTCATACGTGGTGGAACAACGTGTAGTGTTTTAGGAAATGGTTGTGGTAAGTCACGTGGTCTACTCACATTTGTAATACCATACCGCTTTTTTGCTTCAGGATAAGAAGCTAATATCAATCCTGAACCAGTATTATCAGATCGACTCATAACAACAAGTTCTGTTGTTAATGGATCTAAATTTCTTTCTATACATTCGACACTTGCGTAAAAGCTTTTCATATCGATTAAAAAGTAATCATTTACTGGCTCTTTTGAATAATCCATCATAAATAACACTCCATTCTTTCACATTATACAAACATATGTTCGATATTGTAAAGAAGAAATAGCTAAATACATAAAAAAAGAAGCATAGGTATGCTATCCCCCTGCTTCTTCTTTTGATTTGTATAGTTAACTCATTGTATCTTTTTATTATATATTTTGAAAATCGATTAATTATCATTCTTAGCTTTTCTTATAATAAACGCGAATTGTAAAATTAAGTTAGAAAAATAAAAAGGCATTTATGGTACACTCAAATTGTATTTCCGACGA
>NZ_SPHN01000047.1:0-3549 GCF_005844145.1 Enterococcus sp. BSD2780061688st2 D3 | reverse complement strand
CAACTATACGCTTAAAAGAGCGTTAGAGGGTAATTTCATCCGTCGATGAATTTACCCTCTAATCTTAGTATGTTTTTGTACAAATCGGACAATTCAAGCTATAAAATAACTGTTACATAACTTGACTCGATATAAACTAGTTAGAATGTTCCCATAAATAGAACGCCGAAGATTCTGTAAAACCAAGCTGATAATAAAAGGGTTGACTAGACAAAACAATTGCCCTTTTCGCTCCTAGTTCTCTTGAACGATTCAAGGCTTCATAAACCACTGCCTTTGCCAATCCTTGTTGTCTGCAACGGGGAATTGTCACAACTGATTCAATATACGCCGTTTCGCCTTCTGTATACCATATCCCACAATGCGCAGTGTATTCTAAATGATCAAAAGCGAACACTTTTAATTCACTATTGAAATGAGGACTAGACATGAAGTAGTGTTGCGCGCCTTTCACTGGTTCGCCTTCATCTTCAAATCCTTTATGGATAACTGATTGATAACTGTCTTTATCATAAATAAAGTCTTTTGGTGAAATAAAGTAGCTATCTGGTACATGATAATCGCGTTTGTCTGTTAATGTAATTTGTAGTACATGATCTTCCAGCCGTATTCTTTTGAAATTTTTTTCTTGTACTATTTTTGCCAAAAGCCAATCATTTGAATTCACTTTGATCGGAATACGATCATCACTCTGTTCAATTAAAATAGCAACCATTTCTCTAACCAGCTGCTCATCACCATTATGCACAAAATAATACCTATCAGCATAAAAAGTATCAAAGAGAACTAAAACAACAACCGTTCCTCGTTGATTTTTGAATACCGTAAGCCGATCAAGCTTATTTTCTTCTAATAAAGAATGACCTATCATCCATTCAAAGCGTGCCCAATGAAAATGTTCATTGAATCCGCTATCGCAAAACGCTAATAAAATTGATGGATTTCATTATATTGTTCATCGTACCTGGCATGATTTTTATATTTTTCTACTCTATACACTTATTTATGCTCCTTTACAATCTGTTCTTCGTTTTTTTCTTACATTGTACGAAGAACTACAACATCGGTTTATGTGAATGATAGAACATTGCCAAACATATCGAGGGTAATGATTAAGTTTTGCTAGTATTATTCAAACAATACATCCTCTACTAAATAACAGATTTTGTAGTGATTTAATCGGGTTAGTAAACATTACGTTTTCGAAATCCATTTTATGATGATCCCAACTGTCTCCATTTTTTCAGGAAATGTTTTCAACAGAAGTTCTTGCTTTTTTTCGCTCTGCTTTATCTCATTCAGAAACTTTTTGTGTAGGAATCAAAATAAAATCAACTCATTTGAAAAATCAAAAAACGAAGATAGCTATGCTACAATGAGCATAAAAAGGGAACGATGTAAACAATTCACTTTTACAACATCATGAAAGACGGCGGTAAAGTTGACAGCGTATCAAAGTCAAAGTTCCAATAAATGAACCAAAATGGCATGGGTGCCAACACTGTTCCAACAAGCAAAAGGTGACTACTATCTTGTCTATGAGTGGCGTTCAGGTGTAGTCAATGATGGGGTTGTAGTTACTAACTAGTGAAAGGAGAAAAAATTGCTGAATTTTTCTGAGTTATTAACCAAGTATGAAGATTCTTTTATATATGTGGATGAACGAAAAAAAATAATGGATGTTTTGAAGCAAATCGTTGATATAGAGGAAAAGCCGATTGATTTTTTTCTAAAAAAGCGTATTGAATTATTAACAATAAATGTCGTGAATTCGATCTATTATAATCCGACAAGAAATGTATCAATAAAGCTTTTTAATGTGATAAACAATGAAAAGAGTAAGAAATATTACCAACAAGCGTCCAAGTTTAATAATAGGACAGATTCGTTGTTTGAAGATGAGCAAATATATGTATTTATCGACAAATCAGTGGGGATAGTCGAAACAAACAGTTTACTTTTATCTTCTGATGCTCGTATATTATCTGGCATTACGTATGAGAATGTTGCAAAAAAAGATATTTATTTTATGGATTATATTTCTGCATTTGAACAAACAAATGAACTAAAGCAATAGTAGTTATAAACGTTCCATTGAATCGTAAAATTTTGTCAATTGATCCAAAGGTATTTTTATATCTTTAACTCAAGAGGAAAAAGGGTAAAGAAAGACATCATAAAGTGGCGCTTCATGGCATAATCAAAATAATATTTCTGAAATATACTTTTTTGGCAAAACATATTCGATTAGTGCTATCAATATAGTCTATTTCAAAAGAGTTGGAGAAAAACTGTGAAAAAGAACAAGCAAAAAGTAGTATAAAAATTTTTAAGATTATAGGAGTAATTATGGCTAATAAAAATGATCAGATAGATAGGATTATTGAGTTAACTTCGTTAGCTTTGAGTGATACGGATATTCAAAATGATGAAGAATTGAGTGCATTATTAAATAGAATCAGAAATCAGGCATTAGATAGAGAAGTTTTTTATGACTATAAAAAAGAGTTTGATAGATATGTAGTCGGTTTTACTATAAGAAATCACTTTCAAGTACCAAAAGTTCTTTTGGATTTGTTCGCCATCATAAGAAGACCTTCTGGATGGTCTGCGTTGTAGGAGTTGCTTCTGCTCCCACCGTTCATTCGTTTTTAAAGAATGAGATAAAAGTGTTTCTTACTTTTGTCCCACGTTCTTCTGCAGCCAGTATTATTACTAGAACTTTTTTATGATAAAAACAAATTCGTATATTTTACGGAAAAAGGCTACTCGTGTTCAAACTCACCTTGATGTTAGTGGATCAATAAAAACATAGAAAACATCGAAAGAATAAAGTGAAAACTCTAGTATGTAAGAGATTAAAGTAAAAAATGAGTCAGTACAAAGATGGTTACTAAAACTTCCAGAGTGGTAACAAAAATGATAAAAAAGAGTGCTGTTGTAAAAAATTTTGGGGTAACTTTTTCTTTCCATGTAAAAAGAACACAAAGAGAGATAGGAGCTGAATAAGGAATGAAAACGGATATTACCAATAAAATTATTAAGCCTACGTTCCATAGTTCAGATTTTGTTGACTTGTGTTTTCCGCCATCAGAGTGCATATCTCTATTTTTTTCTAAATCAGGAGCTGAATAAAAGTGATCAATGGGGATATTGAAAAGCTTTGATAACAGAACAAGGTTTTCATAGTTTGGAAGGGAACGACCATTTTCCCAGCTAGAAATAGTTTGCCTAGAAACAAAAATCTTTTCTGCCAAATCCTCCTGAGTGAAATTATTTTTAAGGCGTTCACTTTTTATTTTGTAAGATACGTTAATCATGTGATCCTCCTTGCAAAAAATTTATAAAACGATAAGTAAAGTGCAATGTAAAGGGCTATGTAAAGCAAACTTGATGGCTACTTATATATTTGCATAGTACGATTGTTTTGTAAATATAATTAAAGGAGTGTTCAGAAATGATTTCAAAAAAAGGCGGATTTTATAATGAACTTAGCCATTTAAAATAAAAAAAACGCCACGTGAATTCCATGTTATATTGAAGTTACCA
>NZ_SPHN01000046.1:0-3761 GCF_005844145.1 Enterococcus sp. BSD2780061688st2 D3 | reverse complement strand
GAAAATATATTAAGTTTGATCAATGAGAGACCGGTAAAACATTGTATAGTATTTTACACAGGATTATGGACTTGACTTTCCCAACTTAATGAGGTATATTATAAATCTTTTACTGGTATATATGTTGATGATTTTATTATTTTAATTTATTTTTTAGGTTATATTGATAGTTTTAAAAGTTATAGTGATTTTGTTAAGTGTAATACTAATAATATGCCTGAACGTATTAATTCTATAGTAAATGCTAAGTTAGAAGATTATTTTAAAGAAATCATTTAATATATAACTTGACATAATATGCATAATAGTATATATTATGTTTTGTAAGCTATCGTAATTCTCCTTTGAAAATCAAAGGTGTTTATTTATGAAAAAATTAGTGACGGATTTTATTGACAAGGATTTAAAAAAACTTGAGAGAAAGAACAGTAGAGAGTTTGATAAGTTATCAATTCAATTATTACAGCTTGAGGCTTCAGGATCTTATTACTCTGCTAAGCCAGAACGACAGTTTTTTGGAATCGGTACGAAACATTATCGTGTACTTTATAAAATTGAGCAGGATTATATCGTTTGTTTAGTTTTTCTAAAGAAACAAGGTCAAAAAATAGAGAATAGACATTATGATGTAGCTGAAGCACGGTATAAAGATTTTTGCAAACAGTTAGAAGAGTGGAAAAATGGTACAGGTCGATAATTTTTTATCGGTTAATAGAGGTTTCGATATAAACTTTTAAAAAGGAAGATTTTCAAAGGAGAGCCTTTATTAATATTAATAAAGGTAAATAAATTAAAGGAGGGAGTTGTATATGACAGAAAAAATTAATTTTAGTAAACTAACACCTTTTGCAGATAAATATAATATTGATCAAGAAGTTGTTCAGAGAGTAAAAATAATAGCACAATTAACAAAATTAAGAGAAGAATCAAATTTAACACAAAAAGATTTAGCTGATAAAACTGGTTTAACACAAGCACAAATATCAAAGATTGAAAAAGGTAAAACAAATCCTAACCTTGAAACACTTCTAAAAATTGCAAACTTCTTTAAAAAAGAAATTAAGTTAGTTTAAATCCTAAATAACTTCACGTCAAAAAACTTTATAAATAATTACCTTAGGGATCAGTAAAATTACTGATCCCTTTCCTTATATATAAAAGTTATTTAAAATTTATTAGTAAAGAGGTATCATAAGTAGGAAGTGTAATTTATATTTTTTGTTTGCTAGATTATTCATAATGTTTATAAGGGAATATTAAAATGAGCTCAAATATAACAGTTCTAGTATATTTGAGTATGTAAATTTCACAAACTTTTAAATTATAAAAATGAGTAAAATTAAGTCGATTTTACCTAGACCAATTTTTTTTCACAAAGTCGGTAGAGGAAAGGCTTGATAGAGCTGGTACTTGGGATAGTAGTGATTATGTAAACTATCTTGAAAAATAACAGTATGGAGTGTTTTTATTGAATAATAAAAAATTAATTATTTTAGGAAATGGATTTGATTTAGCGTGTAATTTAAAGTCAACATACAAAGCTTTTTTTGAAAACAGAATAACTTCTGAAATTAGAGAAGTATTAAATGATGCGTTACAATGTTTTAGGGATCAAATGATCAGTGACGATTTATTTGGATATAATACTATTTTTAAAGTTAAAGAACCTAAGGATTATTTTCAAACTAGAAGAACATTACAAGTTAATAATGGAACAGGAACTCATAGTGTATATGGAGTAATTAGAGATAGTAATTTAACTTTTTGGGATTTGATTTTTTATTATTCAGGTGGGTCAGAAAAGGATTTACAATGGCAAGATATAGAACAAAAAATGTTAGATTTCTTCTGTTTTACAGATGAAGATACTAAATTTCCCAATTTGAATATGATAAAAAAAACTTTACGCGGTGTTTTTTCAAGTGTTAATGCAGAAACATTAATTTGTTTACATTTAGCTTCATTTTTACCTGATAGAATTGAATATGAAAACAAGAATCTTTTGAATTATTTGTATGATGAATTAAGAACTTTTGAGAATAACTTTGCTGAATATATAAGAAATATAATTAATGATGATTATGAAAGCAAAGCTTGTAATCTTTTATTGGCAATGGTAGAAGCTTCTTCCATTCCACATATTTCAGACAAAGTATTTTCCTTTAATTATACTAATCCTTTTAAGGATCAATTAAAAATAATTAATGTTCATGGAACAGTTAAGGAAAACAATATTATTTTTGGTATTGATCAAGAGAATGTTGATCCTACTAAAGATATTTATAGATTTACTAAAACTTTTCGTCAGATGACTGAAACAAAATTGGCTGTAACTTATCAAGAGAATATTTTACCAGATAAAGAAGAAATTGATGAAATAGTTTTTTTTGGACATTCTTTAAGTACATTGGATTATTCATATTTTCAAACTATTTTTGATCATTATGAGTTATATCAGTCAAAAATTAGATTAGTTTTTTATTATAAAAAATATGGCGATTATACTAGAGAAGATATGGAATTAGATTTAGCGCAAAAAATTAGTAAAATGTTATATACTTATTCACCTAGTATTGATAATCCTAAAAAAGGAAAAAATTTGTTGCATAAATTATTGTTAGAAAAAAGACTTATTATCGAAGAAATCAGATGATAATATATGGTATAATTTGGAAGTAGAAAAGTGAAAAGATGGTGGCTAATCTCTTGAAAAAGGGGTGATGCCTATGGTTCATAGCTTTATCCCTAGAAGGGAGTAAGCAAGTGTCAACTTTTGAAGCAATTCAACTGATGATCGCTTTTGCGACGTTAGTTTTGCTGATAATTGACCATAAGGACAAAAAATAACCATCTAAACACTTTGACAGGTCGTTAGATGGTTTGAAAAAAACAATTAATAACTGTCACCGTCTTTTTAACGGTTCTACAAAAGGAATTGGGGCTATGTTCGCGCATAGCTCCTTTTTCTTGTCTTTAGTATACCATATTCCGTGTGAAAAATACAAATAGCTTGCTGCTAGGAGAAAAAATGCGAACCATTAAATTTGATGATTATTTAGAAAAAAGGTTAAAAGAACCAGAATTTAAAACGAATTTTGAGAACGAAAATGCTAAATTAAATCTTGCTCTTGCTTTGCTGGAAGATGAAGACACTGTTAATTCAATTGATGAAAATGATCTGGAGGCTTAGGGAGTTATTCTCCGATATAATTCTTTATTTTCTTGTGATTTTGTTTAGGAATTTTTATGAAAAAGAACTCACTGTTTTCTTTCCATGTTGTAATTTAACTCTACGATTATGCTCTTAAAACCTACGATTATGACGTGCTATCATTGGTGTTCAAACTAAAGCGAACGTGCGTTTGCATATTTTAGGGTGTTATGCTAGAATTTTTTTGTAAGATTCGTTTGGGTGGATTTTACATGTGATATTATTTTTAGTTTTTGCTCTTGACAATTATTTTAAACAAGGGTAAAGTCTAAAGCGAGTTGATTGTGATTTTTGACACAGTCAATTGTGTACGTTTGAAAACAAAAAAAATGAAGGAAGGCTTTCCGCTCAGGGCTGGTAACCCGTCGACGCTAAGAAAGCCACAAGACCTAGGTAACAGCTAGGCTCCTTCACCGTCATGGCTTTCGCCACAACGGTAACATAATAACATAATACGATAGGTTCTGTTGCAAAGTTTTAAATAAAGAATAAAATCCCTTACGGTATCTATGATTTAAGCTGGGATTCCCAATAATACCTTGATTTCAGT
>NZ_SPHN01000045.1:0-4087 GCF_005844145.1 Enterococcus sp. BSD2780061688st2 D3 | reverse complement strand
GAAGATAGTAGCCCACGGCTACAATAATCACATCCTGCTGAAATTGCTTTCCTTTAAAATGATTCATCGTCATTCCTCCTACTATCTTTTTCTATTATTCTACCTTATTTGATAGTAGATTTAAAACTTTGCAACAGAACCATAATTCGAATTTTTATGTTATATACTATAATATAAAATCAATATATGATATAATTGGGTATGGAAAAAATATCTTTTGAAACATTTAAAAGACCTAATGGTCATGATGAATTTTTAGAATGGTTGGAAACATTACCAAAAAAAGATAGTGCGAAGCTTTTACGTACAATAGAAGAAACAGAAAAGAATGGGATGCTAGTAGCTCAACGGTTGAAATGGGTGAAAAAATTAGACACTAATTTGTACGAATTAAGAAGTAAGGTAGGATCAAACATCCAAAGAGCTATCTATTTCCATGTGGTCAATGGAAGGTATGTCATTACCCATGGATTTACTAAAAAAACGGAGAAAACACCAATAAGTGAACTTAAACATGCAAAAGAACTTAGAGAGGAGTGGTTCACAAATGATGATTAAAAAATTGATTGAAGAAAAGCAAAAAGACAAAGATTTTGCAGAAGCATATGACCGTGAAGGAAGAAAACTCGAAACTGCGGTTGCTCTTTATCATGCACGGGAGGAAGCAGGCCTAACTCAAGCGGAGCTTGCACAAAAAGCACATACAACTCAATCTACTATTGCTCGAATTGAGAGAGGGGATAACGTATCTTTCGATAAACTTGATGATATCGCTAGGGCATTAGGCAAAAAGCTGGTAGTAGAATTTGCTTAAAAGCGAGTTGAAAATATACCTGTAATAGGCTCCTAACTAATCAATTAGTTTAGTGGGCCTTTTTGTACTAAATAGATAAAAGTTGTCCTATAGTGTAAAAGTCAATAAATTTTATACAAAAATTACTTTAAAGAGACATAAAGAGAAAGGTACAATAAATGAAAACCATAAATCTAATAAAAGTATTTATAGCATCACCAGGTGATATAGCAGCAAAGAGGAATGAAGTAGAAGAAACCATATATAGATGGAATATAGAAAATACAGATAATACAAAAGTAATTTTGATGCCAATTCGATGGGAAACGAATGCGATTCCTACTTATATAAATAATAGCTCTGGGCAAAGTGTTATTAATAAACAAATTGTAGAAAATAGTGATATATTATTAGCGATTTTTGGCCATAAGTTGGGTTCTCCAGTTGATAATTATAGATCGGGAACTATAGCAGAAATTGATTACTTTTATAAAAATAGCAAAGGCGAGGTAGGGGTTTTTTTCTTAGATGAACCAGTTCCACAAGTTTTGGCTGAAGAGTATATAGAAGTTAAGAAGTACAGGGACTCTTTAGAAGATAAGGGTTTTTATGGAACATATAGCAAAGACAATATCAGAAGGTTTCTCACAAAAAAAGTGAATTATTTAATTGAGAAAGCACAAAATAATTTAGAATCAAAACGCTTTGATTTAGATTCTATTTCTTACAAGACACCTTCAGTAATTAACAAAAAAGTTACCGGAACTGATAAAGATTTTGATGACAACTTAGATATTTTTGATCCAATAGAATTTGACAATGATGAAAGATTGCTGCTAATATATGCGTTTATGGATGAAAATTCTATCTTTTCAACTGATAATTCAACTTATAGAAAAGTAGTTCAATGGGAAAGTGATAACAATTTAAGGAGTTACTTGAGTGATAGAGTATTTGATGTACTAGAAAAATTAAGTAAATCGGGAATTTTAAAGGAAGAATACGATTCTTCTTTTGATGAGTATCCATCACGCTATATTTTGATTTCAGAGGACTATAAGAAATTTAAAAGGTATTTTTTAAAAAATGAAAAAAAGATATCTGTTATTATGGAGAAATACAAAGCTCCAATACAGGCTGATCCATTTTCCAATTTGGATGAATCAGATTTACCGTTTTAAATTTTAAATAGATAATTTCATTTTTTAGTAGCAGAGGTATAAACTTTTTTAATGTTTGAATTGAAAAGAAATGCTAATAGGTCGACTTTATGTTTCTCTTGTGCAATCGTAAATGCGGGGGACCATAAAATTGATCTATTATCGAGTGTGTATAAAATAAAATTCAAATCTTATTAGTTTACATAAGATACATTATACTAAGTTGTCAATGTTAAATGCCTTTAAATAAGGACGATTTATGCATCAATTATATTTATGTTAACTAAATTCTTTTTAACATAAATGTAATCAACTTAGCTAGATGAATCTAAAATGATTGTCTGTATTGATGACAAAGCTAATTAATAATTACGTGATTCAAAAAAGAAATCATACAATTAGTTGGTCGATTTCTTTTTTTATTCGGTAAATTGTTTGCCTAGTCACATTGTAGTCTGTTGCAATCTTTGAGATAGCAACCCCATTCTCAAGATCCTGAACGATACTCCTATAGACAAGGCGACGTTGAGGATCTTTGGTGTCTGCACTGTATAACTTAGGACGACCTTTATAGACGCCGTTTGCTTTAGCGATTTTAATTCCTTGTGCCTGGCGTCGTTTCGATTCAGTACGTTCTTGTTCAGCAATCATGGCTGAGATTTAAATGATTAAGTCTTTGATGAATTTATCTAGGAGAGGATTTCCAATTGCTTCAGCCATGATCGGTAAACTGGTGATAATAAGTCGCACATTCTTCTTCTTTAGATAATTCACTGAATCGATAATCTCGTCATAATTGCGTCCAAGTCGATCAATGGCTTCTACAATAAAAATATCTTGCTCTCTGACAAAATCTAAAGCTTCCTGGAAAATCGGCCGATGACTAATCGTCGCTCCAGATTGTTTTTCGATAAAAATTTTTTCAGCGCCAAACTTTTTCATTTCTTCAATTTGACGTTGTTCATTTTGATCGATGGATGAAACTCTAATATAAGCAATTTTCAAATTTATTCCCTACTTTTCTATAACGTTTATAATACACCCTAATCATACGTTAGAACTCTAAATTTTTCAATGTTATATTTTTGTCTATTTAGGGTAAACTCTAAATAGACAAACGGTTTTTGAATTCTAAAAGTTAAATAGTTTATAATAGAAGAAAAAGAATGGGGTGACGATTTCTTAGATTGAAAAGGAAAGATAAATATTATAGATTATTACTTTTGACAGCTGAAGCAGGATGGATGGATTTTCCAGAAGTTGTAAAAGAAGTTCAAGAGATAGGTGCAACTATTTCTGATAGCCGCTCCTCTCCTATGAACTATCAGGATGCCCATGGAATTAAAATAATTGATCAAGAGAGAAATGTCAGAAAATACACAACAATAAATGAGTGTGTAATTAATGAAAATCTTTGTAGGGCACCGATAACGAAACACATTAAGAATAGAAGCAAAGCAAAAGACGGAAGAACTTTTACTACCTTCTAAGTTTTTTTCATATTTGTTTGCTATACTTAGATCTAAGGAATTAGACTTTCGCTGCCCATTATTTAAGTTTGAGGTAGCGTCTTGCGAGGGATCAATAATGGAAGAAGAAAAAATATTTGAAAAACGCTGGGAATTGGCTTCAGTTGAACAAAGAGCAAGGTACCATAATCTAATGTCCTCTTACCGTAATATTGATTGGACTTACAAAGAAAAGAAGTACTTGCTTTGGTTATGTCAGTTAGATGTAAATACCTTTGAAACATTTGAAGTGATTCTAGATAAGATTAAAAACAGCAATGAAAAAAGAGCTGATCTATAATGGTTCGCTCTTTTTATTTTATTAACTCTTTGGTTACTATATGTAAAATACAGCTTCATATTACAATAAATTTCAGGATACAAATTTATTTAAGCATATATAAATATAATTGAAATGGGACATAAATATATGAGTATGAGAAAGGTGATTCCATGTTTAATAAATGGGCAAACCACCCAATGAACTCGAGAGGTAGAGATAATTTGAAGGAGACGGACAAGTTCTGGGAAGAAGTATATAGTAAAAACGGTTCTGTTGCAAAGTTTTCCAAAAAATCTATTTTAGTGTAAAATTGAGAAAAAAGACAGAGAGGACAGAGTAATGA
>NZ_SPHN01000044.1:0-4246 GCF_005844145.1 Enterococcus sp. BSD2780061688st2 D3 | reverse complement strand
ATGCTTTAGCGGGTATTACAATTTGAGTGTAACATAAATGGCTTTTTTATTTGTCTCGCTTAATTATACAAACGGCGAGAATATCGACAAGACTAGGATATTTTTTTATATATGCATATCCTTGTGGTGCAGTAACTCCTAAATTTTTTAAATTAGACAGACTTATTGGTAAAAGTATTTCTTCTAGGTGGATAATTTCGTAAGCATATTTTCCCTTTTAAACTAATTGTTCAAACTTATCGTCTCCTAAAAAGTAGTGTTGATTTTTCTTAAGTTTAGTAATTGGATTTTTTACAATCAATTTATACTTTAAAGCTTTGGTGGGGATTGTTTCGTAAATCCAAAAGATATTATAAGGATCTGAGGTAAGATAGAAATTTCTAAATTCAAAGTTTTTTTGTTTGTTTATAATTTTTTCCATGTATCGTGGATAGATACTAATAAGGATATTGTTAGTCATCGAGTGTCCATAATTCTCGTGTGGATTTTTCATTAATATAAGCTAAATAACTATTTTCAGTTAACTTAGCTGCCAGTTCCTTACTAGCTTCAGTCATTTCTATTAATACTTTCCAATTGGGGATAGGGCTATCCAAACCAGAAATTTTTGTCGGCTTATTTAAACGATTCCATTTTCTAATTGTTGTTCCTACTCTTATAGCTGAACTCGAACTGCTTTCTGTATTGTATTTATTTTTCACTTGTAAAAGAATTGGTGAGGTTCCTAAATAACAGAAATCAACAGCTCGATATACAGAGCCGGCGCACCAAATCCAACCTTCAGGTTCTAACACTTCGGCTAAATATTCCTCTAAAATACTTCCGTTCATGTTCTCAGCGCTCATATATAAAAAATGTCCACGCAAGTAGTCATTCAATACTTTTTGATCATCAATATTAGCATTTGCTGCTACTCTAGTAGTTAAAGCAGCATCTTTTTCGCCAAATGTTTTAAGAGGTTTTTTTAATGCTGGGTTATTCCTATCCCTGATGTATTTATTACACCATTTTGTTAAGTAAATTTTTGCCATAATTAATGGATTATCACTATCAGGTACTGATATACCAGTGAACAAACTTGGTCCATTGTGAGTGCAAAATAAAAAAGTTCTTTTAAATTTTTATGATACTTACTATCTTCAACGTCATCGATAACTTCATCAAAAATAATGGATGCCGGTTCTGTGGTTAAACCTTCATTTAAGATTGATTCAAAAGTTCTATTTTTGTTAGGCATATACGTCACGTAGCTTGTTATCAAGAATAAGATTCTTTCTTTTTTTTTGCTTTTTCTAAAAGGGAGTATGCTAAAATAAGAGGGTATATAGCAACTTTAAATAAGAGATAGGAGTGTATCTTTTTGGGTGCAGAATTAAATCAAAAATTATTTAGTGCGGCAGATAATCTCCGTAGCAAAATGGATGCGTCAGAATATAAAAATTATTTATTGGGGCTGATTTTCTATAAATATTTATCCGATCGTTTGTTGGAACACGTGGTTCTTTTAGCAGATGAATCCTTAGATGAATATGACACAGTAAGCAAACAAACAATGTTGTATCGTGAATTACTTTCAGATGAAGAATCAAAAGAAGATCTGATTGCCACAATCGTTGATATTTTGGGATATGCAATTGCACCAGAGTATCTTTTCAACGTCTTAGCGGATCAAGCAAAACAAGCAACGTTCCAATTGAACGATCTAAACAAAGCCTTTGTGCAATTGGCATCTACCTACAATCAATTTAATGGGTTATTTGATGATATGGATCTCCAATCAAAAAAACTAGGAACAGATGAGCAACAACGAAATGTGACGATTACCGAAGTCATCAAGAAATTGAATGATGTAGATGTTTTAGAACACGATGGGGACGTGATCGGGGATGCGTATGAATTTTTGATCAGTCAATTTGCTTCAGAAGCAGGGAAGAAAGCCGGAGAATTTTACACGCCTCATATGGTTTCTGATATGATGGCACAAATCGTGACGTTGGATCAAAAAGAACGACGATTCTTTAGTGTTTTTGATCCAACGATGGGTTCAGGCTCATTGATGTTAAATGTACGTAACTACTTAACTCATCCAGATAACGTTAAATATCATGGGCAAGAACTAAATACAACGACATACAATCTAGCAAAAATGAACTTGATTTTACATGGGGTAGATGCCGAAGAAATGAATCTCCGCAATGGGGATACGTTGAATAAGGACTGGCCAACAGATGAACCTTACACATTTGATGCAGTAGTGATGAATCCACCTTATTCGGCTAATTGGTCAGCAGATACGACCTTCTTAGATGATTCTCGGTTTAATCGCTACGGGAAATTAGCGCCAAAATCCAAAGCAGATTTTGCGTTTCTTCTTCACGGTTTCTATCATTTGAAGGAAACAGGGACTATGGCTATCGTCTTGCCACACGGAGTTTTATTCCGTGGCGCTGCAGAAGGGGTCATTCGTCAAAGATTATTAGAAGACGGCAGTATTTATGCTGTGATCGGTATGCCTGCGAACTTGTTCTTTGGTACATCGATTCCAACGACGGTGATTGTATTGAAGAAGAATCGTCAAACTCGAGATGTATTATTCATTGATGCTAGTCGTGAATTTGTCAAAGGGAAAAATCAGAATAAATTATCGGAAGAAAACATTCAAAAAATCCTCGAAACCTACGCTGAAAGAAAAGATGTTGAGAAATACGCTCATTTGGCAACCTTTGATGAAATCAAAGAAAATGACTATAACTTAAATATCCCACGCTATGTAGATACGTTTGAAGAAGAAGAACCAATTGATATGGTTCATGTCGGAAATGACATCAAGAAGATACGACAAGAACAGCATGTGCTAGAAAAAGAACTTTTAGAAGCTATCTCTTCCCTGCAAACAACACCTGAAAATGAAGCGTGGTTACAAGGCGCGTTGGAGGTGTTCAAACATGAGCAATAATACACAACCAGAAATTCGGTTTCCTGGATTTATGGAAGATTGGGAACAGCGTAAGTTGGGGGAATTAGCTGAAAGTTTTGAGTATGGACTAAATGCATCTGCTAAAAAATTTGATGGAAGTAATAAGTATATTCGTATTACTGATATTGATGATATCAGTCACAAGTTTAATCAAAGTGGAGTAACTTCCCCAGATATTGATTTTGCAAGTGCTGATAATTACAAACTTAAAAAAGGTGATATCCTTTTTGCGAGAACTGGAGCAAGTGTTGGGAAAACATATATGTATAGAGAAAGTGATGGACTAGTTTACTATGCAGGATTCCTCATTAGAGCCAGAATAAAATCTAAAATTAGCTCAGAATTCGTATTTCAAACAACTTTTACTGATAGCTATAACCGGTTTATTAAGATTACTTCGCAACGTTCCGGTCAACCAGGAGTTAATGCTGAAGAGTATTCCAATTTTAAAATTATGATTCCAAACTATGAGGAACAAAACGCAATTGGATGTTTTTTTAAAAAAATTGATGACACTATCACTCTTCATCAACGTAAGTTAGATTTGCTGAAGGAAACGAAAAAAGGATTCTTACAAAAAATGTTCCCTAAAAACGGAGCAAAAGTGCCAGAAATCCGGTTTCCTGGATTTACGGAAGATTGGGAAGAGCGTAAGTTAAACGAGGGTATGACTGAATATACAGATAGAGTATACATTCAAGATGATGAAATATATAAACAAGTTTCTGTTAAAAATGTTGGTGAAATCACTTTGAGAGGAGAACAAATAGGATCTAAAATCGGTCGTAAGCGACAAGCAAAAGTAAATCTGATAGAGCATCCTGATACATTAATATTTACAAGGCAAACAATCGAACAAGGTGGAATAGGTTTTGCGCCTAAAGAGACTGATGGAGCTATAGTAACGGAAAATATGCCAACTATTGATGTTGATAACGATATAATTAATTGTAATTATCTATTGGCATATGTGAAAACTGAGGATTGGTATCGGAAAGTTATTTTAAAAAATATAGAAGGAGGAACTGCACAAATTGCAATTCATGAAGATAGTATTCTTTTTTCTGAAGTCCTTATCCCTAAGATAGAAGAACAACAAAAAATCGGCGCATTCTTCAAACAACTCGACGACACCATCACCCTTCACCAACGCAAATTAGATTTACTAAAAGAAACGAAAAAAGGATTCTTACAAAAGATGTTTGTTTAGGGAGGGAAGAAGAATGAAAATTAGTCACCGTGAGGAAGCGGAAGTCGAAGAACAGTTGA
>NZ_SPHN01000043.1:1818-5030 GCF_005844145.1 Enterococcus sp. BSD2780061688st2 D3 | reverse complement strand
GCGTGGCGACGTCCTACTCTCACAAGGGGCAACCCCTCACTACAATCGGCGCTAAGAAGCTTAACTTCTGTGTTCGGCATGGTTACAGGTGTATCCTTCTCGCTATCGCCACCACACTGTGGTGTTATCTTTTATTGAGTTTGCATTTTGCTCACTCAAAACTGGATTTGAAGTTTAAGTAATGTCCGAGTTCTTTTCTTTTAACCATTTGGTTAAGTCCTCGATCGATTAGTATCAGTCCGCTCCAACCATCACTGGCCTTCCACTCCTGACCTATCTACCTGATCATCTCTCAGGGATCTTACTTTCTTAAAGAAATGGGAAATCTCATCTTGAGGTGGGCTTCACACTTAGATGCTTTCAGCGTTTATCCCTTCCCTACATAGCTACCCAGCAATGCCCTTGGCAGAACAACTGGTACACCAGCGGTAAGTCCATCCCGGTCCTCTCGTACTAAGGACAGCTCCTCTCAAATTTCCAACGCCCGCGACGGATAGGGACCGAACTGTCTCACGACGTTCTGAACCCAGCTCGCGTGCCGCTTTAATGGGCGAACAGCCCAACCCTTGGGACCGACTACAGCCCCAGGATGCGACGAGCCGACATCGAGGTGCCAAACCTCCCCGTCGATGTGGACTCTTGGGGGAGATAAGCCTGTTATCCCCAGGGTAGCTTTTATCCGTTGAGCGATGGCCCTTCCATGCGGAACCACCGGATCACTAAGCCCGACTTTCGTCCCTGCTCGACTTGTTGGTCTCGCAGTCAAGCTCCCTTCTGCCTTTACACTCTTCGAATGATTTCCAACCATTCTGAGGGAACCTTTGGGCGCCTCCGTTACCTTTTAGGAGGCGACCGCCCCAGTCAAACTGCCCATCTGACACTGTCTCCCACCACGATCAGTGGTGCGGGTTAGAGTGGCCATAACGCAGGGGTAGTATCCCACCAGCGCCTCCATCGAAACTAGCGTTCCGATTTCTACGGCTCCTACCTATCCTGTACATGCGGTACAGACACTCAATATCAAACTACAGTAAAGCTCCATGGGGTCTTTCCGTCCTGTCGCGGGTAACCTGCATCTTCACAGGTACTAAAATTTCACCGAGTCTCTCGTTGAGACAGTGCCCAAATCGTTACGCCTTTCGTGCGGGTCGGAACTTACCCGACAAGGAATTTCGCTACCTTAGGACCGTTATAGTTACGGCCGCCGTTTACTGGGGCTTCAATTCGTACCTTCGCTTACGCTAAGCACTCCTCTTAACCTTCCAGCACCGGGCAGGCGTCAGCCCCTATACTTCATCTTACGATTTTGCAGAGACCTGTGTTTTTGATAAACAGTCGCTTGGGCCTATTCACTGCGGCTGATCGAAGATCAGCACCCCTTCTCCCGAAGTTACGGGGTCATTTTGCCGAGTTCCTTAACGAGAGTTCTCTCGCTCACCTTAGGATTCTCTCCTCGACTACCTGTGTCGGTTTGCGGTACGGGTCATTGTTTTCTCACTAGAAGCTTTTCTTGGCAGTGTGACATCAGGAACTTCGGTACTATTATTTCCCTCCCCATCACAGCTTATCCGTGTAGACAGAAGCATTTGACTCCTATCAAGACTTACTGCTTGGACAGACATTTCCAATCGTCTGCATTCCTTAGCCTCCTGCGTCCCTCCATTGCTCAAACAAAAACAACGAGTACAGGAATATCAACCTGTTGTCCATCGCCTACGCCTGTCGGCCTCGGCTTAGGTCCCGACTAACCCTGGGCGGACGAGCCTTCCCCAGGAAACCTTAGTCATTCGGTGGACAGGATTCTCACCTGTCTTTCGCTACTCATACCGGCATTCTCACTTCTAAGCGCTCCAGCAGTCCTCACGATCTGCCTTCAACGCCCTTAGAACGCTCTCCTACCAATACACCTAATGGTGTACTCCACAGCTTCGGTAATATGTTTAGCCCCGGTACATTTTCGGCGCAGGGTCACTCGACTAGTGAGCTATTACGCACTCTTTAAATGGTGGCTGCTTCTGAGCCAACATCCTAGTTGTCTGTGCAACCCCACATCCTTTTCCACTTAACATATATTTTGGGACCTTAGCTGGTGGTCTGGGCTGTTTCCCTTTCGACTATGGATCTTATCACTCACAGTCTGACTCCCGGATATGAATGAATGGCATTCGGAGTTTATCTGAATTCGGTAACCCGAGATGGGCCCCTAGTCCAAACAGTGCTCTACCTCCATCATTCTCAAATCCGAGGCTAGCCCTAAAGCTATTTCGGAGAGAACCAGCTATCTCCAAGTTCGTTTGGAATTTCTCCGCTACCCACACCTCATCCCCGCACTTTTCAACGTACGTGGGTTCGGTCCTCCAGTGCGTTTTACCGCACCTTCAACCTGGACATGGGTAGATCACATGGTTTCGGGTCTACGACTACATACTCAAACGCCCTATTCAGACTCGCTTTCGCTGCGGCTCCGTCTCTTCGACTTAACCTCGCATGCAATCGTAACTCGCCGGTTCATTCTACAAAAGGCACGCCATCACCCATTAACGGGCTTTGACTTGTTGTAGGCACACGGTTTCAGGTTCTATTTCACTCCCCTTCCGGGGTGCTTTTCACCTTTCCCTCACGGTACTGGTTCACTATCGGTCACTAGGGAGTATTTAGCCTTGGGAGATGGTCCTCCCGGATTCCGACGGAATTCCTCGTGTTCCGCCGTACTCAGGATCCTCCTAGGTGCCTTCCAAATTTCATCTACGGGGTTTTTACCCTCTTTGACTGACTTTTCCAAGTCATTCGATTATCTGAAAGAACTACCATATTGGAGTCCTACAACCCCAATGAGCAAGCTCATTGGTTTGGGCTTTTCCCGTTTCGCTCGCCGCTACTCAGGGAATCGAATTTTCTTTCTCTTCCTGCAGGTACTTAGATGTTTCAGTTCTCTGCGTCTACCTCGAATGCGCTATGTATTCACGCAAACGTAACATCCTATAAAAGATGTTGGGTTTCCCCATTCGGAAATCTCTGGATCATAGCTTACGTACAGCTCTCCAAAGCATATCGGTGTTAGTCCCGTCCTTCATCGGCTCCTAGTGCCAAGGCATCCACCGTGCGCCCTTATTCACTTAACCTTATCAACCTTGCGGTTGGGTTTTGATCTTTCTTCTAGCGATAGAAGTCCGATCAAGAAAATAAGCAATTGAACTTATTAAAAAACTCTA
>NZ_SPHN01000043.1:0-1669 GCF_005844145.1 Enterococcus sp. BSD2780061688st2 D3 | reverse complement strand
ATTGAGTAGACCTCTCAAAACTGAACAAAGTATAAAACAACCAGTGTAGTCTCCGTAATATTCCTTAGAAAGGAGGTGATCCAGCCGCACCTTCCGATACGGCTACCTTGTTACGACTTCACCCCAATCATCTATCCCACCTTAGGCGGCTGGCTCCAAAAGGTTACCTCACCGACTTCGGGTGTTACAAACTCTCGTGGTGTGACGGGCGGTGTGTACAAGGCCCGGGAACGTATTCACCGCGGCGTGCTGATCCGCGATTACTAGCGATTCCGGCTTCATGTAGGCGAGTTGCAGCCTACAATCCGAACTGAGAGAAGCTTTAAGAGATTAGCTTAGCCTCGCGACTTCGCGACTCGTTGTACTTCCCATTGTAGCACGTGTGTAGCCCAGGTCATAAGGGGCATGATGATTTGACGTCATCCCCACCTTCCTCCGGTTTGTCACCGGCAGTCTTGCTAGAGTGCCCAACTAAATGATGGCAACTAACAATAAGGGTTGCGCTCGTTGCGGGACTTAACCCAACATCTCACGACACGAGCTGACGACAACCATGCACCACCTGTCACTTTGCCCCCGAAGGGGAAGCTCTATCTCTAGAGTGGTCAAAGGATGTCAAGACCTGGTAAGGTTCTTCGCGTTGCTTCGAATTAAACCACATGCTCCACCGCTTGTGCGGGCCCCCGTCAATTCCTTTGAGTTTCAACCTTGCGGTCGTACTCCCCAGGCGGAGTGCTTAATGCGTTAGCTGCAGCACTGAAGGGCGGAAACCCTCCAACACTTAGCACTCATCGTTTACGGCGTGGACTACCAGGGTATCTAATCCTGTTTGCTCCCCACGCTTTCGAGCCTCAGCGTCAGTTACAGACCAGAGAGCCGCCTTCGCCACTGGTGTTCCTCCATATATCTACGCATTTCACCGCTACACATGGAATTCCACTCTCCTCTTCTGCACTCAAGTCTCCCAGTTTCCAATGACCCTCCCCGGTTGAGCCGGGGGCTTTCACATCAGACTTAAGAAACCGCCTGCGCTCGCTTTACGCCCAATAAATCCGGACAACGCTTGCCACCTACGTATTACCGCGGCTGCTGGCACGTAGTTAGCCGTGGCTTTCTGGTTAGATACCGTCAAGGGATGAACAGTTACTCTCATCCTTGTTCTTCTCTAACAACAGAGTTTTACGATCCGAAAACCTTCTTCACTCACGCGGCGTTGCTCGGTCAGACTTTCGTCCATTGCCGAAGATTCCCTACTGCTGCCTCCCGTAGGAGTTTGGGCCGTGTCTCAGTCCCAATGTGGCCGATCACCCTCTCAGGTCGGCTATGCATCGTGGCCTTGGTGAGCCGTTACCTCACCAACTAGCTAATGCACCGCGGGTCCATCCATCAGCGACACCCGAAAGCGCCTTTCAAATCAAAACCATGCGGTTTCGATTGTTATACGGTATTAGCACCTGTTTCCAAGTGTTATCCCCTTCTGATGGGCAGGTTACCCACGTGTTACTCACCCGTTCGCCACTCTTCTTTTTCCGGTGGAGCAAGCTCCGGTGGAAAAAGAAGCGTACGACTTGCATGTATTAGGCACGCCGCCAGCGTTCGTCCTGAGCCAGGATCAAACTCTCATAATAAAAGTTAGAACAATCTTGCGATTGTTAAGCTCAATTTGTTT
>NZ_SPHN01000042.1:0-5132 GCF_005844145.1 Enterococcus sp. BSD2780061688st2 D3 | reverse complement strand
ATTACAGAACACCAATCGAAATATTTTTGAGCTATGTACAAGAAGCATTTTATTCTAGCTTAATTTGACAAATCATAAAACAATTAAATCGGTTTACTCGAACAACAAATTCTGTAGCTTGGTTTAAAATGATTTCCAAAGCAGAGACCGCGGAGGACTGAGCATCTAAAAAAATAAAAGGACCTGGGACAAAAAGGTTCTTTAAAACAAAAAAGCATACACAAAAATCTGAAAAATGATTTTGTGTATGCTTTTTTTGCATTGTTCTTCTCTTTGTTTGACGAATTTGAGGTGGTATTTCCTCAAATTCGTTGCCATTAATGCAAATCCGAGTTCATTTTTGACCTTTTCTTTTCCTCGAACTGATAATCGAGTGAACGACAAAATAGCCTTCAGGTGTCCAAAGGCAGTTTCCACATCAATTTTTCTACGACCATAAATCTTTTGGGTTTCTTTTTCTTGCAATAATTTTTTGACCACTGTTTTATAGGATTCCCAAGTCCAATTTTTTTGAATCCTCCGGTTGAATCCTTCTTGGGCTTTTGTGCATAGTGATCGAACTGGACAATTTGAACAATCTTCACATTCATAATAACTAATATGACGGGTGAATCCATACTTGTCATTTCTAATTCCATTGTATTTGAAGTTCAATTTCCGTCCTTCTGGGCAAATGAATTGGTTACTCATTTCATCATAGTCCCAATTATTTACTTGAAATGGATTGTTTTTGTATTTTTTCTTTTGTTCCTTTTCGTACATGCCATAAGTGATTAACGGTGTGGATTGAAATTTTTCTAGAACGTTCATGTAATTCTCTTCGCTGCCATAGCCTGCATCTGCGACAATAAATTCAGGCAACGGGAAATACTCCTTTTTTAAAGTGCTCAAAAAAGGAGTCAGTGTTCGAGTGTCAGTTGGGTTTGGAAACACATCATAGCCAAGAATATATTGATTGTTGGTGGCAATTTGTAAATTATAGCCAGCTTTCAATTGACCGTTCATCATGGAATCATCTTTCATTCGCATAAACGTCGCATCAGTATCTGTTTTTGAATAGCTATTTCTTTTCCCTAAAATTTGATAGTGCTTCTCATACGTAAGCACACGTTCTTGATGAGATGTAAAATGATTATAGAATAATTTTGGTGCTTTTCTTTCAAATCGGAGATCTTTACGAATCGCACCACATGGCTCATCCGCCATTTTTTGATTGAGTTCTTCAATCGTTTGTTCCAATGAGGTTAAGATAGTCTGGATGTTTTCTTTGGACAAATTTCCTTCAACTTCTGTTTGCAGGGCAGGAATAATCTTTTCTTCAACTAACTCGTGATACGCAGCCAAAGATTTTTCCTCTAATTTCTGATGGTATCGCTCGACAGACTTTCGCCAAACAAAAGTAAATTTATTCGTATTGGCTTCAATTTTTGTTCCATCAATAAAAATAGCTTCTTCATCAATTTCATTTTCCGCAATTAATTGCGAACGAAATTGAACGAAACACTCTCTTAATAAAGGCTGTACAGCTTCATCCACTCGAAAACGATTGATGGTTCGATAACTTGGCTGGTAACCTTGAGCTAACCACATCATGCGAAGACTATCTTGAAGGAGTGCTTCAATCCTGCGGCCAGAAAAAACCGATTGCGTGTAAGCACATAGAATTATCTTTAACATCATTCGTGGGTGATAGCTTGATGCACCTCGTTGGTGTTTCAAGTGTTCAAAGGCTTCTTCTGGAATGCTTTCAACCAAATGATGAACAGGATAAGCAATATCATTTTTGGGGATTGTCTGCGTTAAATCTAAAGGTAAAACTAGTTGATCTGTGGTATAATTTTTGTACATAAGAACCTCTCCTTTACGTATTCGTTTTGTCGCTTATGTTGTATCAGAAGGGGTTCTTTTGTTTCAAAAGATAAGATAAAACCGGCGCAGGAAATCAAAATTTCCTACGCCGGTTTTTTGGTTGGACTTTGGATTTTTGTCCCAGGTCCTTTTTGTCTTGAAGTTTCTTTTTGATATTAGCAAGACACGTGTATAACACGTGCCACTTTCCGTTTTCTTTAAGATGGGACTTTCAGCCAGTCGGCCTTCAATACAATGGACATTTAACACAAGATCTCCTCCTAAATATAATCATCGGCATTTACTTTATTCATGGATTGATAGATATCATAGTAATCATTTTCTGGTGTCACACTCGACTCTTTCAAGTATTTGGTGGCCAATTCTTTTGGTGTAGAAAGCTCCTTCGTTTTTGATTCAACCGTTGGAATATGATACGTTGGTGCCGTTGATTTTTCTGCAGGTTTCTGGCTAGTCACCGATCGATGGTTCGTTGGTTGTACTGATTGTTTGATCGAACCTGATTTTGGCTCACTCCGTCTAGCAGGTGTTACCGTTGATCGATCAATTCCTCTACTAGGTGATTGTTGCACTATTTGAGTGCCAGCACTGGTAGACGATGGATTGCTTCGTTGTACGATCGCAGCTGTAGAAGGACTCACACTTGTAGTCCGTTCAAATGCCACAGAAGCTCCTTCAGGCGCTTGTTCAGTCGATTGAATAGATGGACTTGGCGCTGCTGCAGAAGTGCCGTAAGACGTTTCTGGTGCGGATCGTTTCACTTCCTGATCGTTAGCTCTCTGAGTGTTAGTCGGATTTCCTTCAGATGCACTCGGATTGTTTGACTGTTGCATATTGTTGTTCTGATTGACTTTGTCAGTCGCTGCTTGGATGGCGGCTTTTCTACTTGGCGTCTGAAGCGGCGGAATGGTCGTTCGTTGGACTTTTTGTGAATCGGTCGTTTTCCCCGTTGCCAAACCATTCGCACGATTGCCGTTGATAGGATCGATCGGTGATTCGGTTCGATTGCCACTTTCACCCATATGTTTCAACGCTTCAGCTGAAACATTGCCAATGCTTTTTCCATCTGGTTCTTTTCCTTCAGAAACAGTGCTGGAAGAAGCAGAAGCGTTCATTGGTTGATGCGTTGTTTCTGGTGAAAGATTGGTTCCTGAAGGCAGCTCTCCATTAGCAGAAACCTGATCCTTGTCTTGAACCGATGGATTTATCTGATCATTTGGAACCGCTGATCGATTCGATCCTTGCGTTTGTGTCACCGGCTCTTGTTGGTCTTGCATGCCAAACGACTGTCGCATGTTCGCTGCAAATTCTTTTATACTTTTTGTGGAAGATCCATTGTTTCCTGGAATAGTAGACCGATTCTGAATCGATTTATCATTGTTATTTTCGTGTACACCATTATTGACTCTCATACGGCTGACTGCATTTCCGGCGTGCTCTTTAATACTACTACCAGCATTCACTCCACCTTTTACAGCGCTTGTCGCAGCTTTCGCAGCAACTGCTGTACCAACCATAGCTTGCCATCCTGAGCGAAGCCCAATATCCAACCCCAGAAATTTCCCAAAGAAATTTGGGCCGTCGATCGTAATTCGGACACCAACAATACAAAGTACTAAATATGGAAGAAAATCGACATCAAGATTACCTATAAATGAAAAGTATAACTTAAAGATACTCAAGCTAAACCCTGTCAACATAATTGCTAACAAGCTGTTCCCAATATCCAAAAGGATTTTTTTTGTTCGTTGACCGGTTTCAATATCAGAAACAGAAAGAACTGGAAACATCAACTTTGCAAATAGTAGCTCAATCAAAGACGTTGCTATGATGAACGCAGAACATACAAAAGCAAAAGACACTGTCAATAACGACAATGTTATCGTGCCTGTCTTATACGTAAAGCGAAATTTTCCCTCTTTATAAAAGTCAAACATACCGGACTCAATTTTTTCTGCAGTAATTTTTCCATCCTCATCTGTTTTAGTTTTATACTCTAAATAAGAGACTTCGTCTTTATTTTGTGCATTTTCTGCCATTCTCGACAATTTATCAGATGTTATCACTTCCGTAAGATCTGTCATTTTAAAAGCTTGTTCTGATAGATTGTTTTTTGGTGTTCCTGTTTCACTATTAAGACGAGAAAATCCATTCTTAGAAGCATATTGTAAATCTGCTAAATTCTCTTTCACAATACTATAAGAAAGAGTGCTTTTCTCAGTCGTGTCTAGATTTTTTGTTTCTCCATAAACTTTTTGTGCAAATTCCGCACTAGATGTAATCACCCCAGGAAGTTGAACACCCAAACAAACAAAAAGGACAGCCCTGAAAAGGCCTGCCTTTAGATCGACTCGCTCGTTTAAAATATATTTATAGGCAATAACAATAATCATGATAATCAAAACCGTTAGGGAGACTACCCGCATGCTTGTATAAATTTTACCTATCGTCCCATTATCAAGAAAACTAAAG
Source organism: Enterococcus sp. BSD2780061688st2 D3 (assembly GCF_005844145.1). Classification (NCBI taxonomy): domain Bacteria; kingdom Bacillati; phylum Bacillota; class Bacilli; order Lactobacillales; family Enterococcaceae; genus Enterococcus; species Enterococcus sp. BSD2780061688st2 D3. The sequence continues at coordinate 791 of NZ_SPHN01000042.1, read as the reverse complement.
ACCTTAAATACTTGATCCAGGATATCTTCCACTCCGGAAGCCAACTTGTACAATCCTTTAATCCAATTACTGCTAATCCACTTAAATATATAGCTAAACAAGTTAGCATCTTGGATCCATTCACTAAATTTCTGTAGAAATTCCGTTGCTTTTTCCGTGTTACTCACCTTCCAATCGTATAAAAAAGGAGCCTTGAAAAGGCTCCCTTTACTAACATTCTATTGTTTATATTCTGCTACAAAATACTGAGGATCTTCATCGTAAATTTCTTTTACCTCTTCTAACGTAGAGTCTATTTTAGAGAAATTTTTTGAAACAGGTACAAACGCATAACCATTGTTCTTTTCATCAAAAAAAACATTGAAATCTTTGGTATCCGAAGTAAAACTATCTAGTACATCGAATATACCGTAATCTTCGCTATTTGCGATTCGGTAATGATACAAGCCGTTCTCTTTTTCTTCTACAGAATATTCCATTGTTTCAGAAATTCCCTTATCAATATTGGAAACAGTAAGAGAACCATCTTTCATTTTTTCTATTTTGAATTCTGGATCATCAGAAGGAGAATTCGACAAATAATATGACTGCTCTTCTTCGAAAAGGTCTGCAAGCTTTGATTGAGAAGAATTTGAGCACCCACCTAAAAGAAAAATACTACTTAGTACCAATAATAAACTGGATAGGCTACAATTAACTAGACAGAAAAATTAGGGTGTGTAGACTAGAAGAAAACATACCAGGAGGAATTTTTATGTCTAAGAGAACACGAAGAACTTTTTCACAAGAAT
>NZ_SPHN01000041.1:0-5322 GCF_005844145.1 Enterococcus sp. BSD2780061688st2 D3 | reverse complement strand
TTGTGGTTAAAAACATTGTACCGTAAAAGGGCTGTTACATGGCCTTTTATCTTTTACACAATTATATGGACTTTATCTTATATCAATTAAAAAGATATATATTTAATTAATTATGGTTGATAAAATTATTGTTATCAGGCTGTTTACTTAGTATTTTATTCAAATCTTTCACACTAAGCTTATGGTTATCAAGAATCGCTAAAACCTGTTCTGCTTCTAAATCTCTAATTTGCTTTGTTAGTTTTTCTAGCTTATATTGATCTTCTTGAATCCTCTTTTCAAGCTTTGTTGCTTCTTCTTTCTTCTGCTGAATACGTTCTGTTAAGCTCTTTCTTGCCATCAGAAATCATCTCCTTTTGACATAACTAATGTTTTTATTTTACTTATATCTGTACCTACATAACGCTGCTTAAGGGAAATGATTGTAGGAACGGAAGTCAAACCATACTCCTTAATATAACGTTTATTTTCTTTGTTATTCATGTTAACAAAAGTTAAGTCATGGTATAAAAAATTGTGACGTATCAGGTAAGGCATGATCTTTTCACAGTCTCTACAATCGTTTCTGTAGAAAACTATTTTCTCTTGATTTGATTCATCTAAATAGACTGGATCATTTTGTGCTTCTATATATTTGATATAAGAATGATCTGCTAAAAATATGATAGACACAGTAAAAATTAAGACACAAATAGAAAAAATTTTTTTATTCAATCATATCTCCCCTTAAAACTGACCCCAAGCTTTGTATTTTAGTCAATTTCTTCGCATGAATATCATACTGAACAGTATAGATTTCTGAATTTTTAAACCAGTCAGTTTCTCCTAATTTGCTTTCATAGTCAACAATCAAAAGACCAGTAATAGTTTTTTGGTTAATTAATGAACCACTATATATCTCTAAATTATCTAATCGAGAACTCACATTATTAGAATCTCCATAAGTTAGCTGATTCTCCGAAAATTTCTTATACAACTCTTCAGAAATCAAATCTCTTACGTTTTCCTTACTTTCTTTGTATGTTTTGGGATCATAATTAAATCTTGACTTAAAGTATTTAGTAGCAATGTTTGTAAATTCTTTGTAGACATCACCATCTTTATTGACTATTTGTGTTTCAATCATTTTATTATTTTCATCTTCAAGTTTACTAATTCGGCTCTTTTGGTCTTTCGTTTCTCTTTTTAAAATATCGTTTTTCTTTTCTAAAGCAGCTATTTTAGAATTTGCAGTTTTTACAGTTAACTCTTGCTTAATATTTAATCCAATGGATAAAGAAAATACTGATACGATCAATACAAATATAGTTATAGTAGCTGATTTTCTGTTGAGCAAAGTACTTCCTCCCCTCTAATTATTTTTTTATAGGACGTGCTAATACAACATCGCCACCATCTAATAAGCTCATAAAGGACGTACCAAAAGCTTCAATATTTACACTATCGCCATTTCCACCTTCTTGAATGATTTTGGTATCTTTACCTCTCCACTTTTCAGTCAAAATTCCTGTGTGTCCATTACTACCTGCTCCAGCGCCTTGATTAACAATAACAATATCGCCTGCTTTTGCTTCTGTCTCTGAAATTTGCTTCAAATATTGGTGTGATCCTCTAGCGTCACTTGCCATTGATCCAGTAAACCATTGCATATTTGCAGGTACTTTATACCCAGCTTTATTTAAAACTAGCCAAACAAAACCAGAGCAATCAGTTCTTCCATTTTTATTAGGATTTTTTAAATCTGTTCCTAAATCAGGAGCAGGGTGTATCTGATCATAGTGAAACCAACCTAGCCAACTCTTAGCAATTTCCATAATATCGCCACCATCAGATTCTAAATCACAAGTAAGCGTATTTAATTCGCTATCCGCACCATTACTAATGGTACCTTCAGCAATTGGATCACTCGTCCCTAAAGTTGCGTACCAATGATCAGCATAAGAGTTTCTTTGATCCAAATACCATTGGCTAGAGTCTTGAGATAATCCTTCAAACTTCATGACCCACTCCTTGCATGCTTCATGAACATCTGTCATTGCTAATATTTTTTTGCTAGATTGATAATATGAATTATTTAATTCAGATAACAGAAATTCTACTTGAACACCTAAATCTGTTTCCTTCTTTCCTTTTTTGTGTGCAAATTCTTTTAAAGAGGTTAAACGAGAACCTAACCACTGGGCAATTCCTGTCGCACCTGAGCTTGGATTAACTGCACTTGGATTCAATTGAGATTCAAATTGCATAGCTCCTAATGCTCCAGAAATCCCTTGAGGGGTGGATTCAGGTATTTCTTTACGAATAATTGAGTAAATACTTTTAGCATTTGACTCTATATCTTTGGTAGTTATATTGTCATAGTTAGCACTAGTATCACAGTCGCCTGCTCCGAAATTAAAAATGTTAACAGTTGAAATTACAGCCGTAACAATTGATAATATAAGCACTGCTAAAGTTAGTGGAATCGCTAATTTAGCAATGAGTGCTTTTGCTACTTCTTTTGATAGAACTTGTTGAACTCTACGTATGCCTATTTCAGCAATTCTTTGTGTATATTTGTAACTTGATTTACCAAATTTTGTTAGTGCTTTACTACTTTTTTTAGCAGTATTTGCTGCTTTTTTTGTTTTTTTAGCACCACTGATACCTGTATCAATGAAATCTTTTAATTGAATCGCTTCATTAATCCCTTGAGATTCTGAATCACCTCTAAACTCTTGGATTTCATTTATTACTGTATCTTTTGCAGCTTTGCTTGTGTTTACGAGACCTTTTTTACTTCCTTTTTTAACAACAGTTAAAACTTCTTTTTTTGAAGCCTTTGTTTGAATCAATTCTTTACTTTTTTTAGTAACTTTAGTTGTAGTTTTAGCCACTGTTTTTGTTGCCTTAGTGCTATTTTTTATCCCACGTCCTATTGTTTTACTCGTTTCTAATTCAGCAGTTGCATTCCCCTGTTCAACACCATTTTTTTGTGCTTTAGAGTTAACATCTTTGACTACATTTTTTGCTGAATCTTTTTTTATTAAATAGGAAGTGCCCCGACTACTTTTTATTTTTCTACTATGATTAGCTTTCTTAGCTCGTTTTGTATGGTCAGTAGATACAATTTTTTTCTTAAACTGATTATTATCTCGATTTACTACAAATTTTTTTGCTGTCCTTTGTTTTCGGATAATCCGTTCTCGAAAATCTGTGTTCATACTGTAGTACCTTGTTCTCTTTGCTCATTTTGATACTTATACACGTCCTCAATCTTAGTTGACATCACTTTATATAAGTTAGTATCTTTTGGAAACTCATCATAAAGTGGAATCATAGAATCGCCCGCATACATCAATCCTGCACCTTCTTTGGCATTCGTAATATATTTTTTCTGACGGCTAGAAATGTGTAACAATTCGCCTAGTCTTTCTCGATCACGTTGGGATTGATTTAACATTAGAACAAAATCACTATTTGATAGCATACGTTCTGCATTTAATGAAGAAAGAAGCGTAGACACATTCTGGGTGATACCTGTAGGAATTGCCCCCCATTTTCTTGCTCTTGACCATAATTCAAAAAAGTAATTCTCTGCGTATTCATTTGAAAAAAGAAGCTGAATTTCATCAATATATACCCATGTCCGACGTCCTGCATTTCGATTACTTGTGATACGATTCCAAATTTGATCTAGAATAATCAACATGCCCATTGATCGCAATTGTTTTCCTAAATCTTTTACATCAAATACGATAAAACGTTTGCTCGTATCAACATTGGTTTGGTGGGAAAACACTGATAATGATCCTTCAGTATAAAGTTCAAGCTCTACTGCTAATTGTCTTGCTTCATCTTCAGGCTGATCCTTAAGAATATTAGAAAAATCTTTTAAAGTAGGCATTCCAGATCCATTTTCAAAATATTTCTTGTAGGCAAATCGGCATGAACGATCAATTAAAGTTTTTTGAGTCGGACTAAGACCAATATTCCCCCCTACCAACATTTCGCAAAGAGATAACACAAAGTCAGTCTTTAAAATGACTGGATCATCATCATCTGCATAGTCATTATTAATTTCCATCGGATTCACATGATTTTTTGATCCTGCGGATATCTGAATAACCTCTCCATTTAAAGCTTCTGCTAAAGGTGTATATTCTCTTTCAGGATCAATTACTATTACTTCAGCATCGGGATCACTCAGTAAAACAGCTGTCATTTCTTTTTTAGTAGCAAAAGATTTTCCACTACCCGGAGTACCTAAAATAAAACCATTAGGAGCTTTTAGTTTTCTTCTATCTAACGTCACTAAGTTTTTTGTTACTGAGTTTAAACCGTAGTATTTCCCATTTGGCTGCATAAGTTCTTGTGCAGTAAAAGGAATAAATACAGCAGTACTAGCAGTTGTTAATGTTCGATGTATAGGGACAAAATTGTTTCCCCATAAAAGCGTAGAGTTTAGACCTTCTTCTTGAAGATAATTTAACTTTGCAAACTCGCAGTCATTTTTCCGACCTGCAGTTAAAATTTGCTCAATTGTGTCATCAAGCTTTCTTTCATCTTTATCAACCGCCATCACTAAAAAAGTAAAAGAAAAGAGCTTTTCATTGTCTCCTTGCATTTGATCCAACAATTCTTGTGCTTCGTCCATACTTCTTCTTAATTCCATTGGTATCAAGTTAGGATCATAATTACTTCTAGCCGCTTTTTTCTGTTCATCAATCTTTTGTTGCTCCATAAATGATAATTTTGTTTTTACTAAATCTAATCCCTTTTGTTGATCTAAAGGCTCAATATGCAAAGTAATCTGTAAATTAGTAGGGATATCTGTGATATTAGTAATTAATTTATCCGAAAGTTCAGCAGGATAATTACGAAGATACAAAACTTGACCGTAATAATCTCCCATCTTGAAACGATCCTTACGATATTTAAAATCAAAACTATCTGGCGCAATTGCTGAATGTGTAGTTAAGCCGCTGAAAAGCAAATCCTCATATTCAAAATGAAGTTTTTTATTGGGACGTAAAATATCATTGACAACCCTTAGGCGCTCAATTCCTGACAGTTCTTCTACTTCACACCCCATTTCGCTAAATTGATCTTCTAAATCGCCTTGAAGTCTATTTAAAGCTGGTATAGCTTGTTCTAAAGTTTTTGCTCTTTGATTAAAAGTAATATATTTTTCTTTTTGTAAACTACTATTCCCATATTTAATCTTATTAGATATCATATGATTCATTTCTTTTCGATATACATCTGTAACTGTCAAGTAGAATTGTGCACTTTTTGCCAGATAACTTTGTGCACTTTTGTTACGTGAAGACTGATTCTCGA
>NZ_SPHN01000040.1:0-5811 GCF_005844145.1 Enterococcus sp. BSD2780061688st2 D3 | reverse complement strand
ACTGAAATCAAGGTATTATTGGGAATCCCAGCTTAAATCATAGATACCGTAAGGGATTTTATTCTTTATTTAAAACTTTGCAACAGAACCCTCTGAGCATTGGTGCTGGGGAAGTTGTGGAAGGTTCCATTAAAATAAAAAATACTATTTACTCACATCGTATTCGAATGGTAGTAAATGTATTGGATGACTCTGAAAAATCAATTGCCCAAATTCAAAATGGCTTTATCGAAAATAAACCGGACATTATTCCTGAAGATTGGCAAGAACGAATGGTTGAGAAGCCAGTGAATTTAGAAATTTTTGGTAAAAGTGTGTCAGTTGTCAAGGATGATTCTTATCTAACTTTTTACGCAGATAGTTTGAAGGAATACGAACGGATTGGCCAAAAATTGTACATCACATTAATGGCAACAACTGGTGAACTTGGAAAGCCAAACCTTGCATGGCGTCCAGGGCGTGCTTCCGGAGATACGACTAATGAAGGACATATCATGATGCAAACACCATTAGCACAGGAAATAGGTGAATATCATTTTACTTTTGGATTTACGGTAAGAAATGGTGTGTTTGATGAATGGAAAGTCGCGAAACTATCTGAATCACGATTAGACCAATCAATTTCCTATCAAAAACAAAGCTTAAACGTTTTTATTCAGCGGATAGATAATAAGATTTGGCCGTTGCAAAATGAATTAACTATTCCAACAGAATTTTCATTGGTTGAGTTTCCCGAAGAGCTACTCGTGTCAGCAATTTACCCCTCCTATTTTAATGAAGGCTATTATGTGGTTCGTTTTGCCAATCCAACAGCGAAGGAAGTGATTTTGCCAAAAGAAATTCTGGAAATGGGTGACGTGGTGAATGCTATTGAAAGAAAACAAGCGTCAACAACGATCCAACCTTATGACTATTTATCTCTTTTAATAACTATAGAAAAAACAACTAAAAAATAAGTAAACATCATTTAAAAATGAATGGCAACAAAGGACTCTGTGGGGATGACTGCAGAGTCTTTTTTTGTTTGTCTTTGTTCTTTTTCTCAGTCAGTTTTCTAGAAGACTGACTGAGAAAAAGATTGATATTCTTGAATTTTTCAGTATGGCTGAAAAATTATGCTGTTGAATAAACAAAATCAAAAAACTATTGATATCTTAACCAATTAAAGCATTCCCAAAGAAAACATGCTAAAATCGAGACAGAAATGATTTTCGTGTGAGGTCTGATTGGAGAGAAAATAATGAACATTGAAAAATTTATTACGGCAAGAAAGGCTGCCAACTTATCTCAAAAAGAAGTGTCTGAAGGAATTTGTACACAAGCAACATTAAGTAAATTTGAGAACAATGGTCAAGTCCCTTCGTTAAAAATTTTAATCAAATTATGTAATCGAATCAATCTTCCGTTAGTTGAACTTTTTTCTTCGATGAACGTGATCAATACACAACTTGATGAACAGCTAGAAAAAGCAGAGTTTTCACTGATTACGAGTGAATATGAACAATTGACACAGATTTTAGCAGCCATTGATCCCAAGGTAATTGACGAGTCTGAGCTGATTGCACGTTACTACTATCTAAAAGGATTTGAAATGATTTTTACGAATGCACCAATTACGGATGTGTTGTTCCATTTTGATCAGTTGTTGATGGCAGAAACAGCCAACACGTTGTTTCGTTTATTGGCATATACAGGTATTGGAATGGTCTATGCTAGAGAAAAAGAGTTGGAAAAAGCAGAAGTTTATTTCAATCGAGTGTTTGAAAAAATTTATACGTATCCGATTCGTACAACAGAAGATATCTGGCGGGTGTTAAATATCGTCTTTCATTGTGGTGTTTTTTTTGCGCAAGACGGTGATTTGGAAACAAGTGATGCACTACTAAATTACGCAATCGATATTTGTTCGGATAACCATTTGACTTATTACTTAGCACGAGCTGCTGCCCAATTAGCGAAGAACGCACAGGCTAAAAATAAGTCGAAGGCAGAAGTGCTCGAATTGATTCAAGATGCACTAGCTTTTGCTAAAATTAATAAAAACAAAAAATTAATTGATGAATTAAATCATATGAAAAAAAATGATACTATTGATTAACGAAGGAAAAAATACTTATTTTTGTTATGCTAACTTTGAAAAAATTCACCAAAGATGATTAGGGATAGACGGGTATGGCAGCAAGATAGAGTAATAAAATAAAGTCGTAATTCTCGTAAAATACGTTACAAAGCATGCTTGATCTCCGTTTGTCGTTGCAGTATTTATTTTAAGTAGGTTAACCATCAAATAGAAAACGATAGTTAGAGGGAAATAAGCAACACACAAAAATGTGTTGTTTGTTTCCCTTATTTGTTTTTTTACAATATAAAATTTTATATTAAAATTACCTTATTATATAAAAAAATATATAAAATCGGTTGACAAATAAATCTAGCAAGCGTATCATCTGGTTGTGAAAACAGTAACAAAAATAAAAACTAATTACTCATGTAATCCGTAGTTCAAGTAAAGAAGGTACAAAATGAATCAGGTGATCGAAGAAACGAAAATCTGGCAAATGATGGGGACAACAATTACATTACAAGTTGGGCATGAAGAGCCTAGTCGATTACTAGCAGAGTTAGGCGAATGGTTGCACGTTTATGAACATCGCTTCAGCGCACATGATGCAACTTCTGAATTAATGGCCATCAATCAAGCTGCTGGACGACAAGCTGTGATTGTACATCCTGAACTTTTTGAGCTCATCAAATTAGGAAAAGCACATAGTTGTGCAAGAAATAGTTATCTGAATATTGCTATTGGTCCGGTTGTACAAAAATGGCACATTGGATTTGAAGATGCATTGGTTCCAACAAAAGCAGAGATAACTGAGTTACTTCTGCTAACGGATCCACACCAAATTCAATTAGATGAAAAAATGAAAACCGTTTTTTTAACCAAACCAGGAATGATGATTGACTTGGGGGCGTTAGCAAAAGGTTACATTGCAGATAAATTAATTACACATTGCCGAGAGCGAAATGCAGCGTTTGCTTTAGTTAACTTAGGAGGAAATATCGTTGTTTTTGGTGAATCACCAAGACGTTCGGATGGTGCTTGGCGTATTGGTTTGCGAAATCCTAAAGGTTCACGTGAAGAGTCGCTTGCGGTGGTTAAACTAAGCAACCAATCTTTAGTTACCTCTGGAATCTACGAACGTTATCTACAAAATGGTTCGTCAGTGTATCATCACATCATTGATCCGAAAACTGGCTTCCCAGTTAAAAATGACGTAGCAAGCCTGACGATTTTGTCTGATTCTTCTGTAGATGGAGAAATCTGGACTACACGTTTATTTGGAGCATCTTCTTTAGAAGTGTTGAAAGCGCTTGAAGAACAGCCGGGTATCGAGGGAGCAGTTGTAACAAAAGAGAATCAATTCTTGTATACAAAAGGATTTGAAAAAATTTAGTACGTGCGAACAGTCAGAAATCGATGTTAGAAAGGAAAGAGAATGAAGATGAAATTTATTGGATTAGTAGGAACAAATTCAACGCGGTCAACAAACCGTGAATTATTACAGTTTATGAAAAATTATTTTGTAAATGAGGCAGAAATCGAAATTGTCGAAATCAAGGAGCTGCCACTATTTAACAAACCTGAAAACACAGAACTACCAAATGTTGTTAAAGAAATTGCTGGAAAAATTGAACAAGCAGATGGCGTAATCATCAGCACACCAGAGTATGACCATGCGGTTCCTGCTTCATTGATTAACGCATTAAATTGGCTTTCATATGGTATTTTTCCGTTTGTGGATAAACCAGTGATGATTACCGGAGCGTCTTATGGCACGTTAGGTTCTTCACGCGCACAAGCACATTTGCGCCAAATATTGGATTCACCAGAGTTAAAGGCACGAATTATGCCAAGCTCAGAATTTTTATTGGGTCATTCACTCCAAGCCTTTGATGAGCAAGGACGACTCATTGATGAAGAACAAGTCGCAAAATTACGTGAACTATTCAAAGATTTCTTACTCTTTGTCACAATCACTAGTCAATTGCAACATGCGCACCAAGCAAATAAACGTGAAGCCGAAAGCTTTTCATGGGAAACGATTTAATCGAGGGGAGCAAACAAAGATGAAATTAATAGGTATCGTCGGATCAGCAGCTGAACTTTCATATAACCGTAAATTATTAACATTTATCCAAAAACAATATCATGAACTATTTAATTTAGAAATCATTGAAATCAAAGATTTACCTCTGTTCAATCAAGATGATGATCAAACAAATAGTCCTGCTATTCAACAGCTAAATCGCAAAATCTTAATGGCTGATGGGGTAATTATTGCTACGCCAGAACACAATCATACGGTTACAGCAGGATTGAAAAGTGCACTTGAATGGCTATCATTTAAAATCCATCCACTTGAAAATAAACCTGTAATGGTTGTGGGTGCTTCTTACTACGATCAAGGAACTTCACGCGCGCAATTACACTTGCGCCAAATTTTGGACGCACCAGGCGTGAATGCATTAGTGATGCCCGGAAATGAATTTTTATTGGGAAAAGCAAAAGAAGCATTTGACCAAGAAGATCGCTTGATTGATCCACGAACTGTTGACTTTTTAGGCAGTACATTAGCAAGTTTTGTAAAATTCATTAAAGTCGTGTCTACCTTAGCAGGGCCTAAAAAGCTTCCACCAGAAGATTTGCATGCGACAGGAACAATTGCTACGACAATACCCGATGTTGATATGTCAGATGATCATTGGTTGGAAAAAGCTTCTGAAGCAGTCGGTGCCGTTTCTGGAAATACTTACGTCAAATTAAATCGTGGGTTATTGACAGTGGATCAAATCAATTACTTTTTAGATTCGATGCCGATGGAATTAACTTTTGCAGATAATAATAACCAATTTTTATATTATAATTTGCGCCAAGAAGCGAAAGAGATGTTAGCTGCTCGTGTGCCCGGTCAGGTAGGGAATCCATTAGCCAACTGTCACCCAGAAAAATCGTATAAAAATGTAGAGTGGGTAATTCAACAACTGCGAAGCGGAGCAACAGATGCGGTACGTGTTCATGTACCAAAACAAGTGCCAGAAAAATATATTGTGCATAATTACCAAGCAATGCATGATGAAAATGGAGAGTATGCTGGAATCAATGAATACATTCTTGATTTCAAACCAATCATTGAGTGGTATTTACAACAAACGGGTCAACAACTTGTTGGAAATGAAGATGCGGTTTCAAGTGCATCTGTTCATGGTGGAAAAACAGATGCAGTAACCAGCGCCAGCACACACGATGAAACTGCAGTAGATGCAGTTTCGAGTGCTTCTGTAAAATAAAAAGGTTCTGTTGCAAAGTTTTAAATAAAGAATAAAATCCCTTACGGTATCTATGATTTAAGCTTGGATTCCCAATAATACCTTGATTTCAGTACAGACCGAAAACCCGAAGAGAGTGCCTTCTTTTCGGGTTTTCTTATATAATCCTCGGATGGCTTCCATGCCTTTAATCGTGGTAGAGGCAGTGCGTAAACTTCGATAGAATTTATTGCGTCTCTTTACTGGACGATGGTCTTGTTCAATCAAATTATTCAGGTATTTAATGGTACGATGTTCTATCCCTTGATAAAAGCCGTATTCTTTTAGTTTCTTAAAGGCACTTGTAATAGAGGGGGCTTTATCTGTGACTACAACCTTCGGTTCATCAAACTGCTTCACTAACCGCTTGGATAGGCTACAATTAACTAGACAGAAAAATTAAGGTGTGTAGACTAGAAGAAAACATACCAGGAGGAATTTTTA